>NZ_JAGPUP010000559.1:0-138694 GCF_018069605.1 Microvirga sp. HBU67558
CACACCTGTCCACCACTCCCACGTCATCACCGGCCTTGGGCCGGTGATCCCGATCAGAAAGGCACGGCGGGGATGGCCGGGACAAGCCCGGCCATGACGTCGAGGATGTCAGGACAGGCGGAGGGTGCCAGCACGGGCGGAGGGTGGTCGGGACGGGCAGCGGCCTCAGAGCCCAGGGCATCGTCTGCGCGGGCGGACGAGGCGTCAAGTTCGTTGACGCGGCAGCCGCTCCGCAGTACCGATTGTTCGAAAGAACGAACCCTTCCGTTTTATGATGTCATTTGCTCCCCTGTCCTCCGAACCGCGAAGCCAGGTCGACGACCCGTCGAGCCTGGTCATGCGGTTTGGCGCACACGAGCCCCTGATGATGGATGCAGGGATAGCGCTCGCGCCGTGGCAGATCGCCTATCAGACCTACGGCACCCTCAACGCGGACAAATCGAACGCCGTGCTGATCTGCCATGCGCTGACCGGCGATCAGCACGTGGCGAACGACAATCCGGTGACGGGCAAGCCCGGCTGGTGGCTCACCATGGTCGGGCCCGGCAAGCCCGTGGACACGAACCGCTTCTTCGTGATCTGCGCCAACGTGATCGGCGGCTGCATGGGCACCACGGGCCCCGCCTCGACCGACCCGGCGGCGGGCCGGCCCTACGCGCTCGACTTTCCGGTCGTGACCATCCGGGACATGGTGCGCGCCCAGGCGGCGCTGATCGACAAGCTCGGCATCGAGAGCCTGTTCTGCGTCGTCGGCGGCTCCATGGGCGGCATGCAGGTGCTGCAATGGGCCGCGAGCTATTCCACCCGGGTCTTCGCCGCCCTTCCCATCGCGACGGCGGCCCGCCATTCCGCCCAGAACATCGCCTTCCACGAGGTCGGCCGCCAGGCCGTGATGGCTGATCCGGAATGGCGCGGCGGGCGCTACCTGACCGAAGGCACGCGGCCCTCGAAGGGCCTCGCCGTGGCCCGGATGGGCGCGCACATCACCTATCTGTCCGAGATGGCCCTGCACCGGAAGTTCGGCCGCAACTTCCAGGACCGCGCCGCCCCGACCTTCTCCTTCGACGCGGATTTCCAGATCGAGAGCTACCTGCGCTACCAGGGCATCTCCTTCGTCGAGCGCTTCGACGCCAATTCCTATCTCTACGTCACCCGGGCGATGGATTACTTCGACATCGCGGCGGAGCATGGCGGCTCCCTGGCCAAGGCCTTCAAGGGCTCGGCCACGCGCTTCTGCCTGATCTCCTTCACGTCCGACTGGCTGTTCCCCACCTCCGACTCGCGGGCCATCGTCCACGCCCTGAACGCCGCGGCGGCCTCCGTCGGCTTCGTCGAGGTGGAGAGCGACAAGGGCCACGATGCCTTCCTGCTCGAGGAGCCCGAGATGTTCGCCGCGGTCCGCGGCTTCATCGACGCGGCCGCCCGGGTGCGGGGGATCGCATGACCGTCTCGAGCCTTCCGGCGACCGACCTCGAGACTGGCCACCGGCTCGACTTCCTTCTGGTGGCCGACATGGTCGAGCCGGGCTCGCGCGTGCTCGACATCGGCTGCGGCGACGGCTCGCTCCTGGGGATCCTGCGCGACCGCCGGGGGGTCGACGGGCGCGGCATCGAGATCTCCCGCGAGGGCGTGAATGCGTGCCTGGCCAAGGGCCTGCCGGTGATCCAGGGCGATGCCGACACCGACCTCGCCGATTACCCGGACGATGCCTTCGACTACGTGATCCTCTCGCAGACCATCCAGGCCACGCGGCAGCCCCGGGTGGTGCTGGAGCATCTCCTGCGCATCGGCCGCCGGGCCATCGTGTCCTTCCCGAATTTCGGCCATTGGCGCGTGCGCTTCGATCTGGGATTCCGCGGCCGGATGCCCATGACCGAGAACCTGCCCTATTCCTGGTACGACACCCCCAACATCCATTTCTGCACCATCCGGGACTTCGTGGAACTGTGCCGGGAGGTCGGTGCCCAGATGGAGAAGGCCGTGGCCCTCAACGCGGGCGGCCAGCCGATCCGGGTGACCCTGCCCTGGTGGGCGTGGAACCTGCTCGGCGACCAGGGCGTGTTCCTGCTGAAGAGGCGGTGAAGCTCCAACGACGACACCCCACGTCATGGCCGGCCTCGTGCCGGCCATCCCGAAGAGAAGACCGGGGCGCTTCAGTCAATCGACATCATCGGCACAAGTCCGGTGATGACGAGGGGGAGAATGCTATCCCTCCCCGTCCGCCAGCGGGTGCAGATCGCGCACCATGCTCTTCAGGCGCTCGTCGAGCACGTGGGTGTAGATCTGCGTGGTCGAGATGTCGGAATGGCCCAGAAGCTCCTGCACAACGCGCAAATCGGCCCCGTTCTGAAGCAGGTGGCTGGCGAAGGCGTGGCGGAGCACGTGCGGGCTGACCCTGTCGGCCCTGAGGCCCGCCGCCCCGGCCAGGGCCTTCAGGTCACGGGCGAAGGCCTGGCGGGTGAGATGGCCGCTCTCGCTGTCGGCCGGGAACAGCCAGGGGCCAGCGGCCTTCGTCCGCTCCTCCAGCAGAGCGAGATAGGCGCGCGCCGCATCCCGGGCTGCCTCGGTCAGCGGAACGAGCCGTTCCTTGGCGCCCTTGCCGCGCACCACGAGGAACCGGTCCCGGGTCCTGGCGGCGCTGCGCGGCAGCGCGACGAGTTCGGAGACGCGCAGACCCGTGGCGTAGAGCAGTTCCAGCAGGCAGGCCATGCGGGCCGCGCGAAGGCACTCGGCCGGCGTGGCCTCCGGGTGCTGGATGCCCTCATAGGCGACCTGCAGCAGGCGATCGACCTCGGTGACCGAGAGAACCTTCGGGAGCACCCGGCCGCGCTTGGGTGCCGAAACGGCGGCGGTCGGGTCGGCCGGGGCATAGCCTTCCACGTAGAGGAACTTGTGGAACTGGCGCACCGCCGAGAGCCTGCGGGCGGCCGACGAGGCCTTCAGGCCGCGCTCCTCCAGGCTGGCCATGAAGCCCCGGACGGTGGAGGCGCTCGCGGTATCGGGCTGGCCGCCGGTCTCCTTCAGATAGGCGAGGTAGTCGTCGAGATCGCGCCGGTAGGCCTCGAGCGTGTTCTTGGAGGCGCCCCGCTCGGCGGCCAGCATATCGAGGAAGAGGCTCGCGTGGCGCGCGCCGCTCATGAGGACGAGGGCGTGCGGCTGGTGGGCACCGGGACGGTGATTTCGCGCGGATCGGGGTCGACGAAGGTCGCGAGCGCAAACATGGCCGCGAAGCCAAGGCCTGCGAGAATGGCGACAACGAGGAGGAACCGGAACAGGGTGGGCAAGTGAGCCTCTTGATACGTTGAACCGCTAGAACCATGCCAAGGCCGCGAAGGCAAGTCCCTCACTTCGGTTAAGTTTGCCAGGGAAAGGGGAATAACGCCCTTGTGACAGGCCGCCGCGCCCGTGCTAGGACTGGAGCCATGAACAATATCAGCCGCTTCAATTCGCTCGATGAAGTCGGCGGGCAAGACCAGTCAAGCCGGCGCGGCCATCCGATCAGCCGCCAGCTCGGCACGCGATCGCTCGTGCTCGTCGGGCTCATGGGCGCCGGAAAGAGCACGGTGGGCCGCAGGCTCGCACAGACGCTCAAGCTGCCGTTCCGCGACGCCGATCACGAGATCGAGGCCGCGGCCGGCATGACGATTCCCGAGATCTTCGCCATCCACGGCGAAGCCCATTTCCGCGACGGCGAGCGCCGCGTCATCGCCCGCCTCCTGCAGGAGGGGCCGATCGTGCTCGCCACGGGCGGAGGCGCCTTCATGAACGAGGAGACCCGCCACCGCATCGCCGAGCACGGGATCTCGCTCTGGCTCAAGGCCGATCTCGACATCCTCATGCGCCGGGTCCGCAAGCGGGCGACCCGCCCGCTCCTGCAGAACCCGGACCCGGAGGGCACCATGCGCCGCCTGATGGAGCTGCGCTACCCGGTCTATGCCACGGCGAACGTGACCATCGACTCCCACGAGGCCCCGCACGACCGGGTCGTCGCCGACGTCATCAAGGCGCTGAGCGAGTGGTTCGCCCGTGAAAAGCAGGGAAACATCGAACCATGACGCGTCCCGCCTCCCGGAGGGACGATCCGTCCTTCATCACGGTGCCGGTCCCGCTCGGCGACCGGGCCTATAACATCCTGGTCGGGCGCGGGGTGGTCGAGACGGCCGGATCGCGCATCGCGTCCCTCGGCGCCCGCGCGGCCGCCATCGTGACGGACGAGCATGTGGGACCGCTCTATGCCGCGCCTCTGGCCGGAGCCCTGGAAGCCCAGGGATTGCGTGCGTCCGTGATCACCCTTCCGCCCGGCGAGGCCACCAAGTCATATGCCAACCTGGAACAGGTCTGCGACGCGGTGCTGGCCGCCAGGATCGAGCGCGGCGATCTCGTGGTGGCGCTCGGCGGCGGCGTGATCGGGGATCTCGCGGGCTTCGCGGCCGCGGTGGTGCGCCGGGGCGTGCGCTTCGTCCAGGTGCCGACCACCCTGCTCTCCCAGGTCGATTCCTCGGTCGGCGGCAAGACCGGCATCAATTCCCGCCACGGCAAGAACCTCGTCGGCGCCTTCCACCAGCCGAGCCTGGTCCTGGCCGACACGGCGCTGCTCGACACGCTGCCCCTGCGCGAGATGCGCGCGGGCTACGCGGAGGTGGCCAAGTACGGCCTCATCGACGACGAGCGCTTCTTCGCCTGGTGCGAGGCGAACTGGCAGAGCATCTTCGCCGGCGGGCCCGAGCGGGACGAGGCCGTGGCGCAGAGCTGCCGCGCCAAGGCCGCCGTGGTGGTGCGCGACGAGCACGAGAACGGCGACCGCGCGCTGCTCAATCTCGGCCACACCTTCGGCCATGCGCTCGAGCGGATCACCCGGTACGATTCGGCCCGCCTCGTCCATGGGGAGGGCGTCGCCATCGGCCTGTGTCTGGCGTTCCGCTTCTCGGCCGCGCTCGGCCTGTGCCCCGAGAAGGATGCCGAGCGCGTCGAAGCGCATCTGTCGGCCGCTGGACTTCCCACCCGCCTCTCCCATGTTCCCGGGGGCTGCGGCACAGTCGACGCGCTTCTCGACGCCATGGCCCAGGACAAGAAGGTGAAGGGCGGCGCCCTGACCTTCATCCTGGCCCGGGGCATCGGGCAGAGCTTCATCGCTCCCGGCATCGGGGCCGACAAGGTCCGCAGCTTTCTGGACAGCGAACTCGAACCGTCACGGTCATGATCGAAGACTCCTCCGGCGATCTCTGGTTTGCGGCCCTGGTCGTCGTCTTCTGCCTTCTGCTCTCGGCCTTCTTCTCGGCCGGTGAGACGGCGTTTACCGGCGCATCGCGCTCGCGCATGCTGGTCCTGGAGAAGGGCGGCGACCGGCGCGCCAAGCTGGTGAACCGCCTGCTCGAGATGCGAGAGCGCTTCATCGGCACGGTGCTGATCGGCAACAACATCGTCAATATCGGCGTTTCGGCCTTCGCCACCAGCGTGCTCGTGGCGATCTTCGGCCAGGAGGGCGCGATCTACGCCACGGTCATCATGTCGGTCCTGGTGATCGTCTTCGCCGAGGTGCTGCCGAAGACCGTCGCGATCTCCTCACCCGAGACCGTGTCGCTCGCCCTCTCGCGGCCCATGACCTGGGCGGTGGCGTTTCTGGGGCCGCTCGCGATCGCCATCGAGGGGATCGTGCGGCTCATGCTGCGCCCCTTCGGCATCCGGATCGGGGCGAACACGCCGATCCTCTCGGCCAGCGAGGAGATCCGCGGACAGGTCGCCCTGCTGCACAAGGAGGGCGGCGTCGCCAAGGTGGAGCGCGACATGCTGGGCGGCCTCCTCGACCTCGAGGACCTGACGGTCTCGGAGGTGATGGTCCACCGCACCAAGATGCGCACCATCAACGCGGATCTCTCGTCCGAGGAGATCGTGCGCGAGGTGCTGTCCTCGCCCTATACCCGCATGCCGCTCTGGCGCGAGAGCCAGGAGAACATCGTCGGCGTGCTCCATGCCAAGGACCTGCTGCGGGCCCTCGATGCGGTGGGCGGCGATGCGGGCAGGCTCAAGGTCGAGGCGATCGCGCTGGAAACCTGGTTCGTGCCCGACACCACGTCGCTGCGCGACCAACTGAAGGCTTTCCTCGCCAAGAAGACCCACTTCGCCCTCGTGGTCGACGAATACGGCGAGGTGATGGGCCTCGTGACCCTTGAAGACATCCTCGAGGAGATCGTCGGCGACATCAAGGACGAGCACGATCTCTCGGTCCAGGGCGTGCGCCCCCAGCCGAACGGCTCGGTCAATGTCGACGGATCCGTGCCGATCCGCGACCTCAACCGAGCCATGGACTGGAACCTGCCGGACCAGGAGGCCACCACCATCGCGGGCCTCGTCATCCACGAGGCGCAGACCATTCCCGACACGGGCCAGATCTTCACCTTCCACGGCTGCCGCTTCCAGGTGCTGCGCAAGTCGCGCAACCGGATCATGGCGCTCAGGATCACGCCGCTCACGACGGTCCGCGCCAGGGCGGAGTAGAATTGACCCGGTGAAACCTTCCCGTCATGACCGGGCTCGTGCCGGTGACGACGGGAGCGGATCGGAGAAGCGTTCGATCGACTAACCCGTCAGAAATTCCACCAGCGCCGCGTTGACGGCTTCCGGTTCCTCGTGCTGGACCCAGTGGGTGGCGGTCTCGATCCAGCGAATGTCGCCCGACCGGCACAGGGCGAGGCTCGCCTCCGCCAATCCTCTTTCGAGAAACCGATCGCGTGCGCCCCAGATGACGAGCGTCGGTGAACGGACCGTGGGATCCTTCATGTCCGGCCGGAACGGGAGCGCCCGGTACCAGTTCAGCATGGTGGTGAGCGCCCCGGGCCGGGACCAGGCTTTCACGTAATGCGCCATGTCCTCCTCCGAGAACGTGCCGGGACGGCTCGTGCGCAGGAGGGCATCCTTAAGGCTGCGATGGCCATTGGCCGAAAGCATGGCCTCGGGCAAACGCGGGATCTGGAAGAACCCCACATAGAGGCTTCTCAGCATCTGGCTCGGATGCGAGCGGATGTAGGATCCGGCGACGCTCGGATGGGGCGCGTTGAGAACCGCGAGCTTCGCGATGCGGTCCGGATACCGCGAGGCCGTCCACCAGGCGACGAGCCCGCCCCAGTCGTGGCCGACCACGGAAAACGTCCTGCGCCCGAGCGCATCGGCCAGCCCGACCACATCCTTCGCCAGGACGTCGAGATCGTAAGCGCGCCGTCCGTCGGGCTTGTCGCTGAGATTGTACCCGCGCTGATCCGGCGCGAGCACGCGGAACCCGGCCTCCGCGAGCGAGGCGATCTGATAGCGCCACCCCCACCAGAACTCGGGAAAGCCGTGGAGCAGGATCACGAGCGGCCCGTCCTCGGGCCCTGCCTCCACGGCATGGAGCGTCACGCCCTCGACCCGATGGCGGATGCCCGTCGTCTCGGGATCGAAGCTCCGGGTCATGCGTGCGCCGATACCTTCACGCGCTTCGGCGGCGGCTCCTCGGAGGCCATGAACTGCGCCCGGGCGAGTTCGGCGAACCGGCCGCCCTTCGCCACGAGGTCGTCGAAGGTGCCGGTCTCGATGACGCGGCCCTGATCGAACACGAGGATGCGGTTGGCGTTGCGGATGGTGGCGAGGCGATGGGCGATCACGAAGGTGGTGCGTCCCTTCATCACCTCGTCGAGGGCGAGCTGCAGCTTGCGTTCGGTGGCGGCATCGAGCGCGCTCGTCGCCTCGTCGAGGATGAGGATCGGTGGGTTCTTCAGGAGCGCGCGGGCGATCGACAGGCGCTGGCGCTCGCCGCCGGACAGCGAGCGTCCGCGCTCGCCGATGACGGTGTCGAGCCCCTCCGCCTGGCGTGAGATGAACTCGATGGCCTGCGCGCGCTCCAGGGCCTCGATCATCTCCTGGTCGGTCGCGTCGGGCCGCCCGACCTGCAGGTTCTCGCGGATTGTGCGGGCGAACAGCATCGGCTCCTGGAACACCACGCCGATGTTGCGGCGCAGGGACGAGAGCGTGACGTCGCGGATGTCGAGCTCGTCGATGCGGATCGAGCCTGATTGCGGATCGAAGGCCCGGTGCAGCAGCCCGAGCGTCGTCGACTTGCCCGATCCGGTGGCGCCGACCAGTGCCACGTTCTCGCCGGCGCTCACCGTGAACGACACGTCCTGCACGGCGGAGCGCTTGCCGTCGTAGGAGAAGCTGACATTGTCGAAGACCACGTCGCCCCGATAGCGCTCCACGTGCCTGGCGTTGACGCGATCGTGCACGACCGGGGCGGTGTCCAGGATCTCGAAGAATTCCTGCAGCTTGGGCGCCTGCATGAAGAGCTGGTTGATGAAGCTCACCGCCTGCTCGAGCCGGCCGATCAGCATGGTGGCCATGCTCATGAACATGACGACCTCGCCGATAGTCGCCAAGCCGTTCAGATGCAGCCAGGTGCCCAGAAGAAAGATCGCCGTGACGGTGATCGTCGCGGAGGCCCGGGATGCCACGGAGGCGAGCGCCCACCAGGACAGCACCGGATTCTGCGCCTGGAGCAGTTGCTGGATGATGGTCCGCAGGGAACGGCTCTCGGCCTCGACGCGGGTGAAGGACTGGATCACCGGCACGTTGCCGAGCGCGTCCGAGGCATGCTCGGCGAGGCTCGAATGATAGCGCTCCACGGAGCCCTGCAGGGTCTCCGTCTTGCGGAGCACGATGGCGGTGAGAAACGTGAAAACCGCCACGAGCCCGACGAGAAGCAGGCCCAGGCGCCAGTTCAGGAATACGGTGAGCGGCAGGAGGACCACGAGGGCGATGAGAGCCGACAGATGCTCGCGGAAGAAGCCGAGCCAGAGCCACGACATGGCGCCCGAGCCTTCCAGCATGACCTTCAGCACGCGGCCCGAATGGGTCGAGGTGTGGAAGGCGAGCGGCAGTTCGAGCACGTGCTCGAAGTAATTCGCCACGACGGCGAGCCGCCGCCGATGCGCCAGCCGGTCCGCATGCAGCGCCACCAGGGCGCCGGCCCCGATGGAGAACAACCCGAACGCCACCCAGGCGAGGATGAGGGGCATCAAGGCCCCGAAGGTCACCGGGGTTCCGTTCGCCGCCTGAGCCCGGGTGAGCACGTCGATGATGCGCCCGAACAGGATGGGCTCCGCGAAAGCCGAGATCGCAAGGGCGATGTTGGCCAAGGCCAGCAGGGCGCCGATCCTGATATCGGACCCGAGCTCGCCCAGAACACGGATATAAAGCCTGATCAGCCGCATGGAGATTTACCCGCGAACATGACGAAGGGCACTCCGCCTCCCATCAAGATTTGATCCCGTCCAGATTTGCGCACTTCACACCGCTTGGAAAGTCGAGACCTTCCCGTCTGTTCCACATCATGCCCTGCTCCTCGCCGGCTTCAGGCTCCGGCGGAAGCGCCCGATCCATTTCGGCCCGCTCTTCGAGTGAGAGCCTTCATTCTGCCGTGACCGCGGCCGGGCCAGGAGAATGGCGCCTTCCTTGGTCTTGCGGATATGGAGGGTGCGGGTGTGGAACTCCTCGAGACCGGGCCGGTGTCCGATCGACAGGACGCTCGCGCCGTTCAGTTCGTTCTCGAACAGGGCCAGCATCGACGCCTGGTTCTCCTCGTCGAGGGCCGAGGTCGCCTCGTCCATGAACACCCACCGGGGTTTGTGCAGCAGCACCCGGGCGAAGGCCACCCGCTGCTGCTGGCCCAGCGACAGGCTCCGGTCCCAGCGCTCGTGCCTGTCCAGCATCGTGACGAACTCGCCCAGGCCGCAGCGCTCGAGGGCCTTGCGCACCTCCTCATCCTCGAACGTCTCCGGCGAGGCCGGATAGCTGATGGCGGCCCTGAGCGATCCCAGAGGCAGATAGGGCCGCTGCGGCAGGAACATCATCTCCTCCGGCTTGGGGATGCGGATGCGGCCCGAGCCCCATGGCCAGAGGCCCGAGATGGCGCGGAACAGCGTGCTCTTGCCGGCGCCCGATTCACCCATGATCAGCACTCGCTCGCCGGGCTGGATCTCGGCCGTCGCATCCTCGATCAGGATGCTGCCGTCGTTGAGCGCGATCGAGACGGCCTCGAAGCTCAGCCAGCCCTTGGGATGGGGACCGATTTCGATCTTGCGGCTCTCGGCCGTGACCTCGTCGAGATCCACGGCGGCCTGCCTGAACGTCGCGACGCGCAGGACGGCGGAGCGCCAATCGGCGATCTTCGGGAAGTTGTCGACGAAATAGCGCAGGGCCGACTGCACCTGATTGAAGGCGCCGACCACCATCATCATCTCGCCGAAGGACAGGCGACCCGCGAAATAGTCCGGCGCGGCCGCGAGAATCGGCACCACGATGGCGAGCCAGCCGTAGCCCGAGGTGATCCAGGTCAGGCGCGCGAGGCCGCCGGAGAGGCGCCGCGACGCCTTGAGGACCGCCTCGACGAACTCGTCGAGGTTGCGGCGCTCGTCCGGCTCGCCATTGTAGAGGGCGACGCTCTCGGCGCTCTCGTTCACGCGCACGAGCGCGAAGCGCAGCTCGGCCTCGCGGGCGTAGCGCAAGGTGTTGAGGCGGATCATCGGACGTCCGACGAGCCAGGTCAGCCCAGACCCGATCCCGGCATAGCCGACCGCGACCCAGACCATGTAGCCGGGAATCGTGATCTCGCGGCCGCTGAGCGTGAAGCTCACCGGACCCGACAGCGCCCAGAGAACGCCGATGAAGCTGACCAGCAGCAGGAAGGCCTGCAGCATGCCGACCCCGAGCTCGGTCGAGAGTTCGGAGAAGAGGCGGCAATCCTCCTGCATCCGCTGGTCCGGCTGGGCGCTGTTCTCGCCCATGAAACCCATCTGGTAGGCGCGGTTCGGCAGGAGCCAGATGTCGAGCAGCACCTGCGTCAGCCGCTGGCGAAGCCGGATCTTGAGTCGCTCCTGCAGCCAGGTCTGCGCCACCACGAGGGCCAGAAGGACCGCCACGATGACGAGGAAGACCAGGAGCTGATGGAAGAAGGTAGCCGAATCGCGTTTCTCGACGGCGTCGAAGAAGGCGCCGTTCCACTCGTTGAGCCGCACCTGGCCGAACATGTTGCCGACCAGGATGACGAGAATGGCCGCGCCCAGCCGCAGCATGGGCCAGCCCTTGCCGCTCCGGAGCATGTCGCGAAACAAAAGAAACAGCTCTCGGATGATGCTCGGGGCGATTTCGTGCGCATGGGGCGGCTCGGGAGGATGCGCCGCCGCGGTGGCGGCCTCCTTCGCCAGGGTGACGCCTTGGCCGGGACCGACCTCCTGATCGCTCCCCACCGCTGGCGGCGGAGGCAGCTGCTTGCCCAGTTTAGGGTCGAAATCCGGCATCGTGATACGCGCACTTGGTGAGCTTGAGAGTTCCTCAAGCTAAAGCGCGCTCACATAGGTTAAGTTCCGACCAGGGCCTTCCGGGTCGCCGCCGGCGGTCAGCGGCGGTCGGCCGCGACCGCCAGGGCCCAGTAGACCTTGTACTTGGAATTCGGCGTGTAGGCCGTGGCGATTCCGATCCGGGTCGCCCTGGAATCGAGGAGAACCCGGTTGTGCTGCGGGCTCTCGCGCCAGCCCGAGAAGGCCTCGGCCAGGGTGTGGTAGCCGGCGGACAGGTTGGCGGCCGGAGCCGTGAAGCCCGAGGAGGCAAGACGGGCCTTGAAGGCCTCCGCGGAGCTCGGCTTGTCGGCCCGTGCCATGGCGTCGGCCTCGGCCTGGGCGGCCGCCTGCAGGTCGGGATCGAGCGTGAGCGGCCGCAGGCCGTTGTTGCCGCGATAGGCCCCGATCATGTCGCGGGCCATGGCGGCATCCACGACCGCATCGGCCCGGGCCATGGAGACGTAGAAGCTCGGGGTCTGGCTGCGTTGGACGGGCTTCTCGCTCTGGCAGGCGGCAAGAGCGAGGGCGGGAAGGATCAGGAGGATGAGACGCTTCATGCAGGCGTCTTATCCTTGAGAAGGGTTAAGGTTTCGTCCTCTTTCTCATCCGCCTTTGGGGCTTTGTCCTGCGGCTCTTCGGCTGGTTCGGGCGCGGGCGCCGGCGCGGGAACCCCGACGCCGGCCTTCCGCAGGCCGCGGAAGATCTCGAAATAGATGTCGCTCGAGACCCGGCCGGCCGCATCGATGTCGTCCACGAAGCAGATGAGATCGAAGTCGATGGTGTTTTCCGTGACCTTCTTGAACAGGACCCGGGGCGCGGGCTCGCTCATTACCTCCCGGTGGGCGAGAGCCGCCTTGCGCATGATCTCCGCCACCTGATCGGGATCCGAGGCCCGGGGGACGGGGATCGACACCAGCACGCGCCCGACGCGGTCGTTGCGCACCCGGTTGCGCACGATGCCGGAGATCAGGTTCGAATTCGGCACGATGATCGTCGAGCGGTCGAAGGCCTGGATCTCCGTGGACCGCACATTGATCCGGCGCACGTAGCCCTCCCCGTCGCCGACGACCACGAGGTCGCCGACCCGGATGGGGCGTTCCCACAGGAGGATGAGGCCGGAGATGAAGTTGTTGACGATGGATTGCAGGCCGAAACCGATACCGACCGACAGGGCGCCGGCCACGATGGTCACCCGCTCCAGGCTGAGGCCCAGATAGGTGAAGGCGATCATGCCCGCGATGATGATGCCCACATAGCCCGCCGCCGTGCTGATCGAGTTGCGCAGACCCGCATCGAGCTCGGTCGCCGGCAGGAAGGTGTTGTTGAGCCAGCGCTGGATCACCCGCGTGACGGCGAAGCCCGCCGCGAACAGCACGGCCGCGATGAGGATCGACGACAGGGAGATCGTGACCTCGCCGACGTTGAAGCCGAAGAACAGGGCCCGGAGCGATCCCGTCACGTCCGCCGACTCGATGCCCCAGGGCAGCAGCACGAGCAGGATCGCGATGACGATCAGGGCCAGTCGCATGATGCCGCTGGCCAGGATGCCGATCTGCTCCAGGGAGCGGCGGCGCAGGCCCGTATTGGCCTGGAGTGCCGTGGCGAGCCGGGTCTGGCCGCGCAGGGAGCCGCCGATGAACTCGTCGGCGAACGCGATGCCGAGGACCAGTAGGGCGATCACGATGGAAATGCCCACCGCCTGATCGACCACGAAGGACGCCAGGGCCACATAGCCGCCCACCACGCTGCCGACGATGAGCGCGACCACGAACCAGCCGAAGCTGCGCAGGGGTCCGCCGATATCGACCTCCTGCGCGACGTACGGCCCCAGGCACGCCTCGTCCTGGGACTCGCGCGCCGCGAAGCGCCGCAGGAGCTCGGCGAAGACCAGCCCGGCGGCCAGGGCGAAGACCGCTCGGGTCATGACCGTGACGGGCAAGGCGGCCGCGATCGCCGTGTTGAACGACTCGATCACCTTGCCGGCCACCATGACGGTCGCCAGGGTCACGGCAAAGCTCATGATGCGTGCCGCCGAGGCGTCTCGGACCGGGATCAGCCGCCAGGAGGTATGATCCGGCGCCAGGATCGCATCGATCAGGGCGCGCACGAAGGCGATGAAGGCGAGGCCGCTCAGAAAGGCCCTGCCGACCTGCTCGAGCCGCGGCGGCACGATATCGACCGAGTCGAACGCCACCCAGACGATCCAGCTGCCGGCGATTGCCGGGCCCGCCCCCAGGATCAGCACGCCGAGCGCGGCCAGAAGGCGGCTGCGACGGGCCGGGTCGGTGACGGCGGGATCCCGCCTGACGAGGCGCGGCGCGAGGGAGCGGCGCCCGGCATAGAGGGCGATCGCCACGCCGATGGCCAATCCGAGAAGCAGCAGCACGCCGATCGAGGTGCTGCGCTCAAGCTGCTCCAGAGCATCGCCCAGGACGATCCCGAGCGCCCGAAGCTCGCGCGGAACGGCCTGCACCACGTTCATCCAGAGGCTGGGGCTGAGGAGGCCGTCGCTCTGCTCGAACAGCGCCCGGGTGAACCCCGCCCGGCGCAGGTCGCCGATCTGGGTGTTGAGCTGCTCGGCCTGGACGAGCAGTGCGCGCCCGAGCCGCTGGGTCTCGTCCAGTTCCGCTACGGCAGCCTCGCGCTCGGCGCGGTCGCGGGCCACGTCGGCGCTCTCCTCGGGCTGGCCCTTGTCCGGCTTCGGTCCGAGTTGGCTCAGTCGCTGCTTGCTGGCCTCGAGCTTCGGGGCCTGTTCGTCGACGACGGTGCGGATTTCGGCGATGATCGGCTCGATCTGCACGCGGATGTTCTGCAGGTCCGCATCCGGCATGGTCCGGCCCTGGATGGCCGCTTCCTTCTGATCGAGGTCGGCCTTGAAGCCGTCGAGCTTGGCGCGGGCGGCCTTGGTCTCGGCCGAGATGGGAGCAGGCGCCGGCACGGCGGCCTGAGGCTGGGTTGCGGCGGGGCTCTGAGCCGGCGGGGTGGTCGGAGAGGTCTGAGCCTGCTGCGCATGGGATGCGCCGCCTGCTGCAATGCCCGCCACGATCACGGCAGCCCGGAAGAGCCGCTTCATCCCCATGCTGATCATTCAGTCGTCCTATCGCATTCCCTGGAGCACCGGATCGCTCCGGTGCCCGTCTTTTCAAAGAGCGTCCCGTTCGCGCCGAGAACCGGCCCGCTTGTGCAGGTCGCCGCATCGGCGGGGCGGTTCTTTGCGAATCATTACGGCGAAAAGTCGCCGTCCGGTCGGCCAAGCGCAACAAAAAAGCCGGGAGAGGCGGCTGCCTCTCCCGGCTTCCTGAAGGGAAGATTCTTACTGCTTCGGAGCTTCGTTGGCCGAAGGCTGTGCGCCGGGGGCCGGATAGGCCGGGTTGGCGGGCGAGATCCGGTTGGTCGGGTTGGCATTCGAGGAGCCGGTCGTGGAGCCCGTCACATTGGCCCGGGCCGCATCGGTGCCCGGATCGTCCGGAGACGTCGAGCCCGCCCAGATCATGTATCCGGACACGGCCACCGCCAGGAGCAGGAGCGAGCCGATCAGAACACCCAGGACCGGGCGGCCGGACGCCCCCTGTCGGGCACGATCATCAGGAATCTGTTGAGCCATCTGGAGCCTCTTCGAGAAATGCGGGTTGTCGGGCGAGCAGCAAGGCTCGGCATTATCAGGGCAACGCGAGATGGAAGAGCCGGTTCCTGCCGACCCGTCCGTTCGACCCGGCCTCGGGATCGATCCGTCCCGGGATCCAATGGAGCGTTTCTCCGTTGTTCGAGACGGGCCACCAACAATGGTCAGAGACGAGGGGCCGATGGTTCGAGCAGGCTTCGACGACACGCTATGTCGCAGGCTGGGCGCCTTCCCGCATCGCCGGCATTCGGCCATGTTCTCGCCGCTTTCGAAACCATTGGGTAATCTCTGATTCAAGGAGATGTCATGCAGGACAATCGCATCAGTCTGGACGGGACTTGGGAATTTTTGCATGTGGCCGACGACCGTCTGTCGGGCCCGGCCGAGGTTCGCCAGATCACGGTGCCAAGTCCCTGGCAGGCCCAGTTTGCGGACCTGCGGATGCGCGCCGGCATCGGGATCTATCGCCGGACCATCGAGATCGACGAATCTTGGCTGCACGACAGCGTCTGGATCCGCTTCGGCGCCGTGTTCCACAACACCAAGGTCTTCATCAACGGAGAGGCCGTGGGCCACAACGAGGGCGGGTTCCTGCCGTTCTCGTTCGACGTGACCTCCCACCTCAAGCCGGGGGCGAACGAGATCAAGGTCCGCGTCGACAGCCCGACCGACAACCCGGCCGAGTTCCCGGATTCGCCCTTCGCCGAAATTCCGTTCGGCAAGCAGAGCTGGTACGGCCCCCTGTCGGGCATCTGGCAGCCCGTCTACCTCGAGCGCCGCATCTCCGACCACATGAACCGGGTGCGCCTCGTGCCCAACCTGACCACCGGACGGGTGACTTCCGGGGTGTTCTTCGCGCGCCCGCTCACGGACGCGACCCAGATCCGCATCGCGGTCACGGACCCGTCGGGCGATGTGGTGCTCGACGAGATGCACGAGACGCAGGTGGGCGTCACCTCCATGCCGTTCGAGTTCACGCTCGACGACGTCCGCGCCTGGTCGCCTGACCATCCCAATCTCTACCGCGTCCGCCTCGAACTCATCCGCAACGGCGAGGTGAAGGACGAGATCGCTGACCATTTCGGCTTCCGCTCGATCGAGACGCGCAACGGCAAGTTCTATCTCAACGGCGAGCCGCTCTACCTGCGCTCCGCGCTCGACCAGGACTACTATCCGGACACGATCTGCACCGTGCCGTCGGTGGAGTTCCTGGAAGATCAATTCCGCAAGGCCAAGGAACTCGGCCTCAATTGTCTGCGCTGCCACATCAAGGCGGCCGATCCGCGCTACTACGAGGTGGCGGACCGGATGGGGATGCTGATCTGGACCGAGCTACCGAACGGCGGCATGGCCACGGACCGCTCGCGGGGACGCAAGGAAAAGCTGCTGAAGGGCATCGTCGACCGCGACGCCAACCATCCGTCCATCGTCATCTGGACGATCATCAACGAGAACTGGGGCGTCGATCTGGTCAACGATGCGGATCACCGCGACTGGCTCAAGCGCACCTTCGCCTGGCTGAAGGCCTACGATCCGACGCGCCTCGTGGTCGACAACTCGCCGCTCGCGCCGAGCTTCCACGTGGAATCCGACATCGCGGATTACCATTTCTATGCCGCCTATCCCGACCATCGGGCGCAATGGGACCAGTTCGTGGACGAGCTGTCGAGCCGGGCCTCGTGGCTCTACTCGCCCCATGGCGATGCGGTGATCACCGGCCGCGAGCCGCTGATGTGCTCCGAGTTCGGCAACTGGGGCCTGCCCTATCCGAAGGACCTGCGCGACGCCAAGGGCGAGGAGCCCTGGTGGTTCGAGACCGGACACGACTGGGGCGAGGGCGTGATGTATGCCCACGGCGTCGAGAACCGTTTCTCGGACTGGAGCCTGGACCGGGTCTTCGGGGATCTGCGCCGCTTCGTCATCGCGGCGCAATGGCAGCAGTTCCGCGCGCTCAAATACGAGATCGAGGCCATGCGCCGGAAGCCGAACCTCGCCGGCTACGTGATCACCGAACTGCACGACTGCCATTGGGAATCGAACGGTCTGCTCGACATGCGCCGCAACCCGCGCGTGTTCCATGAGCTCTTCCATATCGTCAACTCGGACACGGTGATCGTGCCGAAATGGGAGCGGGCCTCCTACTGGTCCGGCGAGACGGCGGTCCTCGGCCTGGCGATCGCCCACGGGGCCGGACCGGTGCTGGAGGACTGCACGCTGGAGATCTCCCTCTGCGGCGAAAGCCAGACCCTCTCCCTGCCCCGCCTCGAGGCGCCGGCTGTGCTCGATCTCGGCCGCATCGAGATTCCCGTGCCGGGGATGGACGAGCCCTCCCTGCGGCGCATCAGCCTCGATCTGCGCACCGCGGATGGCCGCTTGGTCGCGCATAACCATCATGACATCGCGATCCATCCCAAGCGCACGAGGCCGGTTCATGCGCGCGAGCTGGTCTGGTCGCCGGACGAGGACATCCGGGAACGGTTCCGGGCGCTGGGCTACAGTATTGCCCGCGCTTTCGAGGAATCGACCCTGATCGTCTCCCGCACGCACAACAAGGCCATTGCGGATCACGTGCGGGCGGGCGCCAAGCTCCTGCTTCTGCCGGAAGAGGATATGGCCCTTTACCCGTTCTTCCCGCACTGGCAGGCCGTGAGGGTGCAGGCGCGTGCCGGCACCCTCTGGTCCGGAGACTGGGCCTCGTCCTTCGGGTGGCTGCGGCGCTCGGGTCATTTCGCCCGCTTCCCGTCCGGTCCTCTCCTCGACGAAACCATGGACCGGGTGCTGCCGGATTACGTGATCGCGAACTGCAACCTGCTCGACTTCCAGGCGCGCGTTTTCTCCGGTCTCGTGGTCGGCTGGATCCACAAGCCTGTGGCGCTCGGCGTCGAGCGCTCCTATGGCCGCGGGCGGCTGGTGGCCTCGACCCTGCGTCTGTTCCGCGACGAACCGCTGGCGGATCCGACCGCCACGATGCTGACGGACGCGCTCGTGGAGCTGGCCGTGGAGTCCAGAGCGGCGCGCCTCGAGGAAGCCGTTCGAGCCGCGGAGGCGGCCGCGTAAGCCTCGCCCGCACAATCAAAAGACGGCCAGGGAAACCTGGCCGTCTTTTCTTTTGCCTTGCGCCGGAAGGGTGCGCGTGCAGGAGCTCCCTATTCGGCCGCCACCTTCATGGCTTCGTCCGACCATTCCACTTCGCTGTCCGCGAAGAACCGGTCGAGGGCGCTCTCCAGCCGCGGCATGAGAAGACCGCGCTCGGTGGAGAGAGCCGTGTTGAGAGCCGGATCATCGCCGGCCCCGATCACGCGCTCAGGATCGAAGCCCGCACGCTCGGCCGCCATGGCGGCGAGATCGCGCCAGGAGGTCTCTCCGGTATTGGCCATATGCCAAATGCCGGTGCCCCCATCGATCAGGAGGTCGAGGGACGTGTTGACCAGATCGGGCACGTAGGTCGGCGACACCACGTCCAGGCTGGCTTCCACGTCCTCGCCCTTGCTGAGGGTGTTCAGGATCGACCAGATGAAGTTGTAACGATCCCAGGGACCGAAGAATGCGCTCGTGCGCAGGACGAGAGCCTTGTCATAGGCCTCCAGGATTCTGCGCTCGGCCTCGGCCTTGCTCTCGCCATAGACCGTCGTCGGGTTGACCGCGTCGCTTTCGACGTAAGGCCGTTCGAGCGTTCCGTCGAAGACGAGATCGGACGAGAAGGTGACGAGGGGAATGTCCAGGTCCGCGCAAACTCTGGCCAGCGTCTCTGCGCCTGACGTGTTCTCCCGGAAGCATGCCTGTCGGTCGTTCTCGGCTTCCATCACGCGCACATACCCGGCGGCGTTGATCACCGCCCAGGGCCGATGGCACTCGAGCGCCTTCGCGACGCTCCTAGGATCGGCGATGTCCATGTCCCGACGGGAGAGCAGCACGTGATTGAGGCCCCGGAAATCGCACAGGCGCGAATAGGCGCGGCCGAGGGTTCCCGTGGCGCCCGTGATCAGGAGCTGGCGCGGCTCGTCGGCGAGCCAGCAGGACCTCGATTGTCTCGCCGGCGGCCTGTAGAAGCGGATGTCGCGCTTCCACCAGCCGGCGCGGTCGAGCACCGGATGGTCGAAGGTGCCCGTCTTGGCGAGCGCCTCCGCCGCATGGGCGAGCGCCGTGCGCCGCGGCTCGGGAGCCCGCACGTCGAAGGGCCCAGGCTCGTAGAAGCCGTTGCGGCGCGTCAGCAGGCTGTTCCAGTCGACGGCCCCGTAGAGGGACCAGACGGTGACGGCCCGGATGTCGGCTCCCTCGTCGCGCAGCGTGTTGGCGCCGTTCCAGACCTCCATGAGCCAGCGCAGCTGGTCGTCGCGGGTGCTGCCGTGGTGCGCCTCCGTGACCGCTATGGGCCGCTTGTAGCGCTCCCAGACCTCCCGAAGCCGCGCGGCAGGCCCAAGGTCAGTGGACGGCAGAGGCATGCGGACCGCTTCCGCATCCGCGTATCGGTGCCGGCCGTTGCCGCCCCAATGATGCTCCGGATAACGGTTCATGCGCTCGTCGAGATAGCGCTCGCTGGTGAGGTAATGGTTGATGCCGATAATGTCGGGCGCCGCATCGGCCTCGAGCAGGAGCTCGAGATCGGCCTGCGGGACGCCGTTGTCCAGCAGGATGCTCCACCAGGGATGATCCCGATCGACCATGCCGCAGAGGAGATCGAATCCCAGGAAGCGCCGCTGATTCTCATGCTCGGCCTGATAGGCGAGCGTGGACGTCGCGAAGGTCTTGCCCATGTCGTCGGTCTGAACCAGCTGCGCATCCGGCCGGACCTTGCGGATGGCGCGCATGGACAGGACGGTCGCCTTGCACTCGTTCACCAGGATCTTGAGGAAAGCCTCATAGGTCGTTCCGTGCGGATACCAATGACCGTAGAGCCCCGAGAACCGGGCGGTCGTGAGCGGCTCGTTGACGGGGGTGTAGAGATCGAGGTGGGGATAGCGCTCCGCCACATGCGCCGCATGACGGGCCAGGAGATCGGGCCAGGCGGGATCGAGCATGTGGGTGTAGCGAGGGCCGCTCCCGTGATGGCACAGGCCCGCGATGGCGCGGATGCCGAGGGTCTGGAGATGCTCCAGGCGCGCATCGTGCCAGGAGAAGTCCGTGCGGTCCGGGCTCTCGGGAGAGATCCTCTCCCAGAGCACCGGATGACGCAGCGTGCGGATCCCGAGCTCGGCGATGCGGTCGAGATCCTCGATTCGCTCATGATGACCGGTCTCCAGGCTTTGGTCGCGGTAGTCGTCGCCAACTCTTGCGACGGTACATTCCAGTCCGCCCCAAAGCTCTAGTGGTCGTTTCATCATGCAACTCCGAGCTATTACAACAGTACTTCCACAACTATTCCTAGTGCGGAATGTTCAATGCTCTTTGTCGATTACGAAACCAAGGCTGCCGAGCCCGATACGACTTTCACCGCGGAGGTGTCGGCCCCGACTGGCAGAGACTCGTTGATGCGCCGGAAGGTGGCGAGCGCCTGACCGACGATCTGGTCCATGTTGTAGTAGCGATAGGTTGCCAGCCGTCCGACGAACCACACGTCGGGCGTGGCCAGGGCAAGCTTCTCGTACTTCTTGAACAGTTCCTGGTTCTCGGCCTTCGGAATCGGGTAGTAGGGATCGCCTTCGGCCGACGGATACTCGTAGGTGAGCGCCGTCTTGGCGTGTTCCTGGCCGGTCAGGTGCTTGTATTCCGTGACGCGGGTGTAGTCGTTCGTCTGGGGGTAGTTCACGACACCGACGGCCTGATGCCAGGTCTGGTCGAGGGTCACGTGCTCGAAGCGGAGCGACCGGTAGGGCAGCTTGCCGAACTGGAAGTTGAAGTACTCGTCGATCGGCCCGGTATAGATGACGCGGCGATGGGGAACGACGTTCTTCACGTCGTCATAATCCGTCTGCGTCATAACGTGGATGTTCGGATGGCTGACCATCTTCTCGAACATCCGCGTGTAGCCGTGCTTGGGCATGAACTGGAATTCGTCCGTGAAATAGCGGTCGTCCCGGTTGGTGCGCGTCGGCACGCGCGAGGTCACCGACTTGTCGAGTTCGGAGGGATCGAGCCCCCATTGCTTGCGCGTGTAGCCGCGGAAGAACTTCTCGTAGAGCTCGCGTCCCACGACCGACACCACCACGTCCTCGGACGTCTTGATCTCGCCGATCGTCTCGGCACGCTCGGCAAACCAGTCCTGCAGCTGCTCGGACGTGAGATTCAGGCCGTAGAGCTTGTTGACCGTGTCGAGGTTGATGGGAATCGGCACGAGCATGCCATCCACTTCGGCCAGGACCCGGTGCTCGTAGAAGCGCCATTCCGTGAAGCGGGAAAGATGATCGAAGATCTGCTTGGAATTGGTATGGAAGATATGCGGACCATACTGATGGATCAGAAGGCCGTCGTCGTCGTACCGATCATAGGCGTTGCCGCCGATATGCGGACGGCGGTCGATGAGGAGGACGCGCTCGTTGCGCTCGGTCGCCAGACGTTCCGCCAGAACGCTGCCTGCAAAGCCGGCGCCGACAATCAACCAATCATACATTCCAGATCACTCCGCAGGCGTGGTGGCATAAACGGGAAGGGAAGAAGCTGGACGATCGGCCGTCGCGTCACCGGTCGCATCCAGCATGAGCTTGTGCATGGACGCCCAGGTCTTGTCCCAGGAGCCGGCCGCGAGATGGCGGTCGACCTTGGCAAGCCACGACTCCTTCGGCCGAGCCAGGATGGTTTCGACCTTGGCGACCACCTCATGGGCATCCTTGGCGATCTCGACGAGTCCCTTCTCACCGTAGGGCCGTACCACATCGGTGATCGGCGTCGAGACGACCGGCACGCCGGCCGCCAGGAATTCCGGCGTCTTCGTCGGACTGATGAACTTCGTGGCCTCGTTGAGGGCGAAATTCATGAAGCCCACATCCCAGCCGGACAGGTAGTGCGGCAGTTCATTGTAGGACTTTCCGCCGAGCCAATGGATATTGGGCCGCTGCGGGAGGGTCGCAGGATCGATCTTCACCACCGGGCCGATCATCACGAACTGCCAGTCGGGACGCAGGTCGGCGACCTCGGCCAAAAGATCGATATCCATGCGCTCGTCGACGACGCCGAAGAAGCCGAGGCGCACATGCGGGATCTGCGCCTGGTCGTCCGGATCCTTGTCGATGGAGCGGGCCTGCGAGAAGTGCTGGAAGTCGATGGAGGACGGGAAGCCGTGAACGCTGCGGTGGCGGTGGCGCTTGGCCTCGAAGAGGCTCATGCCGCCCGTGAAGACCAGATCGCAGCGGGAGAAGAGGGCGTTCTCAAGATCGAGGAGCTCCTGCGATGCGCCGCGGAAGAGCGAGAGCTCGTCCATGTTGTCGTAGACACACAGGTCGCATTCAAGATCGCTGGTGAATGCCATGGCCATCGGCGTGTAGTACCAGAACACGCGCGGGCTCTTGGCCTCGCGGCCGATCAGTTCTTCGATCAGGTCGTGCTGCTCGGCGATGACGTCCTCATGCGACAGACCTTCGGGAAGAACCGGCACCGCGATGGTCACGCCCTGAGGCCGGTCGCTCACGTCCATATGAGGCTTCGCACCGGCTTTGAACATGGGCTCTTCGATGATCAGGACGTCGTAATGCTTGACCGCCCGGCTGAGGAGATGCTGAGGCCGCTGCCAGACGAAATCCCAGCGCAGATGTGAGAAGCAGACGAGAAGAGGTTTTTCTGAACCGACCTTGACAGGCGAACGAAGGGCATAGGACTGCGTCATCAAACGCTCATGCATAGCGCCATCCTCAAATACAGGTGTGTTGTCGCGATCGGACGGAAGAACACGGCCCGGGGTGAATAAAGCGATGTCTTAAGTGAAGCGCACCAACGAAGGGTCGTGGTCGCAATCGATGACACAACGCAGACAGGCCTGTTTAGTTCCATCTGCGTTCATATTCCTGAACGGATATTCATCGCTATAGCCACCGTCATTTCTTCTCGAGCATCAGTGTTCCTTGCTTTTGGATGAAGGTCTTCGCCTTCTCTGCAACCATCGCAAGGATCCACGGCAACTGCACTTCGACGCGAACCTGATCCTGCATCACTTCGAGGTGGCCGCTGACGTTCTGGCCCATCGCCCCGACATGGAAATCCATGCGGTTGCCGTTCCAGGTCTCGTTGATGGACGCGACCTTGTCCCCGAACTGGGATTTCAGGCCCGTCATGCCGCCGTGAAGCCGGCGCATGGCTTCGGCCTGGCCGAGGTTGTGGGGAATGGAAACGATTAGTGGCTTGGCCATGGGAGTGCTCCGCTTTTCCAACGACAAGCGAAGCAGTGCGGGTCGGGTTCCCTCCACGCGGTGAGGAGCCCCGCGGGATGGAACCCGCTACAGCATCTCGACCTTGATGGCGCGCATCACGATGGTTTCCTGCTCGAACCGGCGCTCCAGTTCGGCGCGGTACCGCTCCCACCAGGAATGGTCGAGTTCCCGGGCCATGACTTCGAACACCACGATATCGTCGTGGGCGGTATGGCCGCCCTCCTTCCAGACGCCGTGGGCCGGCGCGCGCGTGAAGCTCGTGATGCCGCCGAACCGCTCGGACAGTTCCGTGCGAACCCGCCCATAGGCGCCGCCGTCGAAGCGGCGGCCGGCATTGTCGGCAAGCGGCAGAAGAATCTGGACCAGGTGCATGGACATCCCCTGAGGCGCCACAGGCTGGCGCAGGAAAATAGTTCAGGAGACGGAAAAGGCGAGGTCCCTATCGCAGGTCAGGCCTGCAGGGCGGCGAACAAGGCGCGATCGGTTTCCGGCCAATCCTCATCCATCCGGTAGCGGCCCGACGGTTTCGAGACGCGCCAGGGACAGGCCGCGGACGCATGGATCGCCTCGGAGGCACGCAGGCGTCGCGCACTCCCATCCGCCTGCACTTCGTCGATCACGACGAAGCCGAAGATGGTGAGCCGCGTTGCCATGGCCTTGGTGGTGCGATCACCCGCGTCGATCGACAAGGAGCCCGCGGCATAAACCGCATCCATGAGGCTCCGCTGATCGCGCCTTGGATTGGACGTCGAGCGCGCGCCCGGAAAGCGGATGACGTTCGTCGCCTGAGACGATTTCGATTCCATGTAAGCAACCCTTGGTCCCGAATCGTGCCAAGGATCGCCGCAAGGGATTAAGAAGCGCCTAATCGAGCCTGTGCAGGGATACGTAGCCCGTGCCGGTGGAAGTCAGCCCCAGGGCCAGCGCGGGCCCCTTGGCGAGGTCGATGATGCGGCGGTGGGCAAACGGACCGCGATCGTTCACCCGGACGACCACGGAGCGGCCATTGGTTTCGTTCACGACCTTGAGTCGCGTGCCGAACGGCAGGGAGCGGTGGGCGGCCGTCATGTCGTTGGAGTTGAAGCGCTCGCCGCTGGCCGTTTTGCGGCCGTGAAACCCCGGTCCGTACCAGGAGGCGGTGCCGCGCTGAAAGGCATTGCCGGTCTCGATATTGGCCTGTGAGATGGATCCCGTGATGCTCGGGTCGTTGGAGGCGGTCGTATTGCAGGCTGCTACAAGAAGAAGAGGCATCATCGCAGATGCCCGGGTGAGGATGTTCTTCAAAGACAGTCTCCCCTTCCGTTGTGGTTGGAAGTGAAACTGAGCCTTAAAAAGGCAAGAATAAGGCGCTGAGAAATTTTTCTACGTTCACTCATCCTTCAGGATTACAAGACTATTCGCGGAACTAGCCTGGAAGAGTCACGAGAGCAATTATTATAGCCTGAATAACGTTACTTTTCCGAGCGGATTAAGCTTCACCTTTCCGTGATCGTGGAGGGCGGCTACTGGTCGAGACGCCGGACTGGTCTAGTTCAGACATCCGTTGTTCCATCACAGCCACAGCCGAGGCAGCCGCTCATGGTCACATCCTCCCCGTCGCAGCCTGTTGCGATTGTCGGGGCCGGCCCGGGAGGTCTTGCTTCAGCCATGCTGCTGGCACGGGAGGGCATTCCCGTCACCGTGTTCGAGCGCGAGCCAGCCGTCGGTGGCCGCACCCGGACGATTCATGCTCCCGGCGGCTACAAGTTCGACATCGGCCCGACCTTCTTCCTGTATCCGCGTGTGCTGAAGGATATTTTCGAGGCATGCGGCGAGCGGCTGGAGGATCACGTCGAACTCAAGCGCCTCGATCCGCAATATCATCTTGTCTTCGAAGGCGGCGGGTCCATTCGCGCCACCTACGATCTCGACCGGCTCGAGCAGGAGATCGCGCGGCTTGCGCCTGCCGATGCGCGCAACGTGCGCCGGTTTCTCGACGACAACCGGGACAAGCTCGAAGCCTTCCGGCCGGTGCTGGAACAGGCCTTCTCGAGTCCGGCCGATCTCTTCTCGCCAGCGATGCTGGCGGCCCTGCCGAAGCTGCGGCCGTTCTCCAGCGTCGACAGTGATCTCAAGCGCTACTTCGCCGATCCGCGCGTGCGTCTCGCCTTTTCGTTCCAGACGAAATACCTCGGCATGTCGCCGTTCCAGTGCCCGAGTCTGTTCACGATCCTGTCCTTTCTCGAATACGAGCACGGGGTGTTCCACCCCATGGGCGGCTGCGGCGCGGTCTCGGACGCGATGGCCCGTGTGGCGCGCAAGATGGGCGTCGACATCCGCCTGAACACGCCGGTGGATCGCATTCTCTACGAAGGCGGCGAGGCCGTCGGCCTCGAGGCTGGCGGTGAAAAATTCGCCGCCGGATCGATTGTGGTAAATGGCGACTTCGGCCATGCCATGCAGCGGCTCGTGCCCGAATCCATGCGCCCGCGCTGGAAGAACAAGAAGCTCGATCGTGCAAAGATCTCGTGCTCGACCTTCATGCTCTATCTCGGCATCGAGGGCGACGTGGGCGATCTCGCCCATCATACGATCCTGTTGTCGCGCGAATACGAGCGCAACATCCGCGAGATCACCAGCGGCATTCTGCCCGAAGAGCCGTCGATCTACGTGCATCACGCCGGCGTGACGGACCCGACCCTGGCCCCCAAGGGCCACACGAGCCTCTACGTGCTGGTCCCGGTGCCGAACCTGCGCTGCGGGGTCGATTGGGCCCGCGAGGCGCCCCGCTATCGCAGGCTCGCCCTCGAGCGGCTGAAGCTGCTCGGGCTCCACGACATCGAAGACCGAATCCGCTTCGAACGCGTCGTGACGCCGCGGGGCTGGCAGGACGACTTTGCCGTGTTCGAGGGTGCCACCTTCAACCTCGCGCACAATCTCACGCAGATGCTGTACTTCCGGCCCCACAACCGCTTCGGGCGCAACGTCTATCTGGTCGGCGGAGGCACGCATCCGGGCAGCGGCCTGCCGGTGATCTATGAGGGCGCGCGCATCACCACGCGCCTGCTGCTGGAGGATCGGGAGCGCCGACGAGCAGGCCACCGGGAATCGGAACCTGCCGTCGCACCGCTCGGCCAAGCGGCTCTCTAGAGGAACACCGGATGGGACGCATTCGACTGACGATCGCTCTTCTGCTTTCCGCCTCGTCCGCTCACGCAGCGACGCTGACGATCCGCGCACAGGGCGTTCAGCCGGATCAGAACATGGTCTATGCTGGAATCTGCGACACGAGCTTCGAGGAAGCCACCTGCCCCTACAAGGATCGCGGCAAGGCCTCCTCGGGAACGGTGGAACTGCAGGTCAGGAACGTGAAGCCCGGCACCTATGCCATCGCGGTCTTCCATGATGTGAACGGCAACGGCAAGCTCGACCGCAGCTTCATCGGCCTGCCCAACGAGCCCTACGGCTTCTCGAACGATGTGGGCCGCCGCGGCCCTCCGAACTTCGAGGCGGCCCGGATCGTCGTCAGGGAACCCGCGACGACGGTCGTGATCCCGATCCGATAGGGCTGCCATGCTGTGGCGCGCCTATGCTCTCCTGTCCCACGGAGGAGACCGCGTGGGCTTCGGATCCATTGGTCTTCCCTCCTGGCATCGCACGGCTGCTCCGCCGTTCCGGCGATCGGGCGACGTGCTGAAAGTCCTCGAAGAGGCCGATCATGCGATCTGGTCGGCCAGCGCCCTTTCAGCCTGTGCCGACAGCGGCCTTCTCGCCCAGCTCGGCAAGCCGACGGCGATTGACGAACTGGCACGAGCTGCATCGCTGCCGCTCCCGCTCGTGCAGGTCCTGATCGACGTTCTCGCCAGCTACGGATTCCTCGTGTGGGAGCACGGCCGCGTCCGTGCGGCCCCGTCCCTCATGCCCTTCACCACGCCCGAGGGGGTGGCGACTTTTCAGGCCTCCCTTCGGGCCCCACTTCTGCAGGCGCAGAGCTTCCGGCACCGATCGGCCGAGGGCGCCCTGACGCTTGACGGCTGGACCCACACCGACGAGGCGATCATCGAAGCACAGGGGACCCTGACCCAGCTCTGGACCACGCGGGCTCTGCCGAAATTGAAGTTTCTGCCGGGCCTCGTGCCGCGTCTCGAGAGACCCGGCGCGGGCCTTCTCGACGTGGGCGCAGGAGCCGCGGGCCTTTCGATCACGCTCTGCCGGCATTTCCCGCACCTGAACGCGGTGGCGCTCGAGCCCGCGCCGCACCCGGCCGCCGTCGGGACCCGCCATGTGCAGGAGGCCGGCCTTGCGGGTCGCATCGACGTTCGGCAGGAGCGCGTGGAAGATCTGAGGGACGAAGAGGCCTTCGACCTCGCCTTCCTGCCTCAGATGTTCCTGCCTGAGGCCATCATCCACGAGGCGATCGAGCGAGTCTTTCGGGCCCTGAGGCCGGGCGGGTGGCTTCTCGTCGCCGTTCTGGCGTCCGAAGGTCATGGCCGAGTCCCTGCGATCAACCGTCTGAAGAATCTGCTCTGGGGCGGAGGCATCCGCAATGTGAACCATCTGAGGCCACGCTTGGCCGCGGCCGGGTTCGACCCGGTGATCCGCGCACCGGGCGGGGCTTCACTTCGCATGATCTGCGCCCGTCGGCCAAACCTTCGTGATCCGCCTTGAACTGGCCCCTGGCCTTCCTAGAACCATGACGATTGGACGCAGACCCACGGCGCGTGGGCTCGTGCCCGGCAGGAGGAATGCGTGAGCGCTCGAGAGACTTCGGTTGCCGTCATCGGCGGAGGATTGGGCGGGCTGGCGGCGGCCTGTGTCGTGGCGGCTCGCGGGCACAAGGTCACCCTGTACGACAAGAATGCCTGGATCGGCGGCAAGGCGGCGGTTCTGCACGAGGACGGCTTCCGCTTCGACATGGGACCCACGATCCTCACCGTCCCGCGTGTTCTCGAACGCATCTTCGCGGAAGCCGGCCGCAACCTTTCCGACTATCTCGACCTCGTCCGCCTCGACCCGCAATGGCGGTGCTTCTTCGACGACGGCACGCAGATCGACCTCCAGGAGAACATCGCCGCCATGGCCGAGGCCATGGATCGCTTCGCGCCCGGCAAGAATGCCGGCGACGGGTACAAGCGCTTCCAGGAGATCTCCGCCCACCTTCACGACATCTCAAACCGGTTCTTCTTCTGGAAGCCCGTCGAGGATCTCTTCGACACCATCAACATCCGGGCCAACATGAACCCCGCGACCTTGCGGGATGTTCTGTCCCTGCGCATGGGCTCCTCCGTGGCCGGCACCATCCGGTCCAAGGTGAAGGACGAGCGTCTGGCGCAGATGCTGGACCACTTCACGCAATATGTCGGCTCGTCCCCGTACGGCTCGCCCGCGGTGCTCTGCGCGATCGCCCACATGCAGGCGGCCGATGGGGTGTGGTATCCCATGGGCGGCACCCGCGCCGTGGCGGAGGCCCTGGCGAAACTCGCCACGGAACTGGGCGCCACGATCAGGACCGACAGCGATGTCGCCTCGCTCAGGATCGTGAACGGCGCGGTCGAAGGCGTCGTCCTCGCGAGCGGTGAGACGGTCGCCTACGACAACGTCATCTCCAACATGGATTCCATCCGCACCTACCGGGAGCTCGTGGGCGGCGAGGTCGGCGAGCATTATGCGCGCAAGGATTTCGAGCCGGCCTGTTCCGGCGTGGTGCTCTATCTGGGCCTGAACAAACGCTACGATCATGTCCTCCACCATGACTTCGTGTTCTCCCGGGACCCGGAGGAGGAGTTCGACTTCATCTACCGGCGCGGCGAGCCGGCACCCGATCCCACCTGCTATCTCGCGGCGCCGGCCGCTACCGATCCGAGCGTCGCGCCGGATGGCGGCGAAGCGCTCTATGTGCTCGTCCATACGCCTTATCTGCGCCCGCACCACGACTGGTCGCAGATGTTCCCCGCCTACCGTCATGTGATCATCGACAAGCTGAAACGGACGGCCGGCATGGACGACATCGAAGAGCGCATCGTCGTCGAGCGCCATCTCACGCCGCAGGACATCCATGACCGCTACAAAGTCCTCAACGGCGCCATCTACGGGTTGGCGAGCCACGGCAAGTTCATGGGCGCCTTCAAGCCGGGCAACCGCAGCCGGCAGGTGCGGGGCCTCTACCTTGCGGGCGGCGCCGCCCATCCGGGCCCCGGCATGCCGATGGTGATGATGTCGGGCTGGATCGCCGCCGACGCCCTCGATGCGGATTGCAAGGTCGAGAATCTACGGAACGTGTCTTGAGGCAGAACCCGAGCAAGGCAGAGACGGCGCGCGCCTTTCCCCAGGTCCCGGGAGGCTCTCCCGTCGCGCGCCGCTCCGCCCTGCTCCATCGCTTCATGGTCTCGACCTTCCGGCGCTATTTCATCCGCCACATGAATGCCCTGCGGATCGCCCCATGGGGCCTGCCGGATGTGCCGGAGCGGGGCCCGGTCATCGTCTATTCCAATCACCCGGCCTGGTGGGATGCCGCGGTCTACATTCTGGCGGCCGACAGCCTCTTTCCCGCCTATGAGAGCTACGCGCCCATCGATGCCGCGATGCTCAAGCAATACGGCATCTTCGGCCGCATCGGCGCCTTCGGGGTCGATCTCGACTGCCCGCGTGGCGCAGCCGACTTCCTGAAGGCCGGCGGGGAGGTTCTTGCCGCGCCCAACCGGGCGCTCTGGATCACCGCGCAGGGACGCTTCGGCGACGTGCGCGAGCGCCCGCTCGGCCTCAAGCCCGGCGTGGCGCGCCTCGTCGAGCGTGCGCCCGATTGCACGGTCCTGCCGCTCGCCATCGAGTACAGCTTCTGGCTGGAGCGCGGCGCGGAGGCCTTCATGGCGTTCGGCCCGGCGATGCGCGGGCAGGATCTCGTGAACCTCGCACGTCCCGCCCGCCTGGCGCGGCTCGAGGACGAACTCGCCGCGACCCTCGACCGCCTGAGCGCCGACGTGCAGAGTCGCGATCCCGCCCGCTTCCGGGCCGTGCTCGCAGGGCGCGCCGGCGTCGGCGGGCTCTATGACGGGTGGCGGCGAATGGCGGCGGCCCTGCGCGGACGTGCCTTCGACCCGTCCCACGAGGGACGCGCCTCATGATGGTGCTCGGCTTCCTCCTGCTCGCCCTGGCCGCCATCCCGTTCGTGCTCACGCTCATGAACCTGAGCACCTTCAGGGCGACGCCCCGCCACGCGCCGCAGGGCGATGTTCTCGTGTCGATCCTCATCCCGGCCCGCAACGAGGCGAAGAACATAGGACCGGCCCTCGAGGCGGCGCTCGGCAGCATGGGCGTGCCCATCGAGATCCTGGTGATGGACGACGGATCGACCGATGGGACGGGCGACATCGTCCGCGCCGTCATGGCCCGCGATCCCCGGGTGCGCCTCCTCACTGCACCACCGCTGGCGGAGGGCTGGACCGGCAAGATCCATGCCTGCCACCATCTCTCCGAGGCCGCACACGGCACGCATCTCCTGTTCGTGGACGCGGATGTGCGCCTGGGCCCCCATGCGGCGGCTCTGCTGGCGGGCCACGCGCAGGCCACCGATGCGGGTCTCGTCAGCGCCGTGCCGCGCCAGATCATGGTCACGCTGGGCGAGTTGCTGACGGTGCCGACGATCAATCTTCTGCTTCTCGGCTATCTGCCCATGGGCTTCATGCGCCTCTCGCGCGATCCCGGCCTCGGGGCGGCCTGCGGCCAGCTCATGCTGATGGAGCGCGGGGCCTACCGGGCCAGCGGCGGCCACGCGGCGGTCCGGTCGCGCATCCATGACGGCATCCAGCTGGCGCGCCTCTTTCGCCGCAAGGGCATCATGACGGATCTGATGCCCGGCGAGCGCCTCGCCACCTGCCGCATGTATGCCGGCCTCGACGAGGCCTGGAGCGGGTTTGCCAAGAACGCCCATGAAGGCATGGCGACGCCGGTCGCCCTGCCGATCTGGACCGTGCTGCTGCTCGGCGGCCATGTCCTGCCCTTCGCGCTTCTCCCCTTCCTGCCAAGCCTTCCGATTGCCGGTGCGGCTCTCCTGTCGCTCGTCACCCGCATGCTCGTGACCTTCGCCACGCAGGAGAACCCCTGGTCCATTCCCCTGCATCCCGTTACGACCCTTGTGGGCCTCGCCATCCAGTGGAGCGTGCTCCTGCGGATCGGAGATGCTTGCCGTGCCGGATGGAAGGGCAGGCTTTATCCCGTGGAGGAGAAGCCATGAGCATCGACGCCGGGCAACCCTCGAAGCGGCCGCGTGACGAGAACTTTCCGGTCGCCTCCCTGGTGCTCTCGCGCGAGCACCGGGACGCGGTTCTCGCCTTTTACGGGTTCGCGCGCACTGCCGACGACATTGCCGACGCACCCGAACTCGGCGCGGCCGAGAAGCTGACGCGTCTCGATGCTCTCGAACAGGCTCTCGTGGCCGGCGATACGGACATTCCCGAGGCCGCGCGCCTGCATGCCGTCGAGACGCGGCACGAGGCCGGCCTGAGCCAGGCCCGCGACCTGCTCCGCGCCTTCCGCCAGGACGTGGTCAAGGCGCGCTATCACGACTGGGCGGAGCTGATCGATTATTGCCGCCTGTCGGCCAATCCGGTCGGCCGGTTCCTGCTGGCCGTTCACGGCGAGCGCGGTTCGGCTCATGGGCCGGCGGATGCCCTGTGCACGGCGCTTCAGATCCTCAATCATCTTCAGGATTGCCGCAAGGATCGCGAGCACCTGGGCCGGATCTATATCCCGATCCGATGGATGCTGGGGGCGGGCTCGGAGAAGGCCTTCTTCGAACCGTCGCACACGGGAATGCGCCGCGATGTCTTCGACGCCATGCTCGACCGGGTCGACGCGCTGATCGATCAGGCGCAATCGCTGCCGGAGCACCTGCAGAGCAGGCGCCTGCGGGCGCAGAGCATCGCGACCATTGCCCTCGCCCGACGCCTGAGCGGGCGTCTGCGACAGGCCGATCCGGTTCTGGAGCGCATTCAGGTGAGCAAAGCCGACATCGGCATGGCATTCCTGCAGGGCGTTCGCGGCACCGTTCGGGCTCCCTCATCCAGCGACCGTCACGTCACGGCAGCCGTGGTGCGGCGCTCGGGCTCGTCCTTCCGCCTCGGCATGCAGAGTCTCGGTCCGGAGCGCCGTCGCGCCATTCATGCGGTCTATGCGTTCTGCCGCGCGGTGGACGACATCGCCGACGGCGCGGCGCCTGCGTCCGAGAAACGCGCCTTCCTGCGCGAATGGCGGCGCGAGCTCGACCGGCTTCATCGGGCACCGGAAACGCCCATCGGGCGGGAGCTTGCCCGGGCGTCGACTCTCTTCAAGCTGCCCGTCGAGGAGTGCCATGCCCTGCTCGACGGCATGGAGACGGACAGCGCCGACCGGGTGCGCTTGGCCGGCGATTATGAACTGGGCCTCTACGGCCGCCGGGTCGCCGGCTCGGTCGGCGCCCTGTCGATCCGCATCTTCGGCGTACCCTCGGCGCACGACTTCGCGCTCAATCTCGGACGTACCCTGCAGCTCGTGAACATCCTGCGCGACGTGGACGAGGATGCGGCCTGCGAACGGGTGTACATCCCCCTGTCCCGGCTCGCACAGCTCGGATTGCAGGACGCCCCGGCGGTCACGCTCGTGGCGGATCCGCGTTTCGCCCGCGTCTGCGAAACCCTCGCGGGGGAGGCGCGTGCCGGTTTCGCGGATGCGGATGCGGCCCTGGCGCGTCTCGACCGCCGGGCTCTGAAACCGGCGATCCTGATGATGGAGAACTACCGCCGCGTCCTCGACCGACTGCAGGCCCGCGGCTGGGGCGTCCGTCAAGGCAGGCTGCGCCTGAGCGCCGCCGACCGGCTGCATCTCATCACCCGCGCCATGAGGCCCGCATGACGACGAGGCCCGCATGACAAGGCGCACCCACATCGTCGGAGCCGGCATCGCGGGCCTGAGCGCGGCGCTTGCCGTCACGGGGCAAGACGGCGAGGCCGTGGTCTACGAGGCCGCCCCGCAACCAGGCGGGCGATGCCGGACGCTCCAGTCCTCCGATGGCTTCATCCACGACAACGGCACCCATGTGCTGTTCACGGCGAACGGACGGACGCTCGATCTCCTCAAGGCGGTCGGCGCCCGCAACCGGTGGATCGAGCCCGAGCCCAAGGGGCTTCCGCTCTACGACGGACGGACGGATGCGTTTCAGCGCGTCGGGCTTTCCCCCTGGTCCTGGCTTCTTCCCTCGCGCCGCCCGCCCGGCCTGACCCTGCCGGATCTCGCGCGCATCCTGCGCCTCGTCTTCCCCGCGAAGGACTGCCCGGTCGCATCCATCATCGGCGATCGGCCGATCATGGACAGCCTGATCGAGCCCTTGACGGTGGCGGTGCTCAACACCCCGGCCGCGCAGGCGTCCGCGCAACGGCTTGCCTGCGCTCTGCGACGGCTCCTCCGGCCCGGCTCCGGACGGCTGCTGGTGGCGAGGAACGGACTGAGCGCGGACCTGATCGAGCCTGCTCTCGCCACGCTCGCGACGAGAGGCACGTCCGTCCTCACGGGGCAGCGCCTGCACAGGCTCCTGATCAGCAACGGGCGTGCCATCGGCATGGCCCTGTCCGACCGCACCGTGATGCTCGGTCCCGACGACCAGGTCGTTCTGGCGCTTCCCCCCTACGAGGTGGCGCGGCTGCTCCCGGGCCTCCCGGTGCCCGCCTCCTTCGAGCCGATCCTCAACGTCCACTTCCGCATGGCCGGCCCGGCCGCTCCGCGCTTCGTCGGCTTTACCGGCACGCTGGCGCAATGGGCGCTGATCCGGCCGGCCCATGTGAGCGTCACCGTCTCGGCCGCCGACGCGGTGATCGACCAGAATTCCGCCGATGTAGCGGCCAGGATCTGGCGCGAGATCGTGCCGGCGCTGCGCCGTCTCGGCCTCGATGCTGCCGGCGACCGCCAGCCCGAAACCAGGGTGGTGAAGGAGAAGCGCGCGACGATCCGCCAGGCCGCCGAGTTTCTCCCGCAACCACCCCTTCTGCCCCTCGCCAATCTCGCTCTGGCCGGGGACTGGCTCGGCTCCCTTCCCGCCACCATCGAGAGCGCCGTCATGGCCGGGGAGCATGCCGCTGCCCTCCTGCGCAATGCACGCTGCACCCGCGCTTCCATTCTGCGCGACCGCCCCTTGAAGACGGAGGATGCGGCATGATCCAGGACCATCTCCCGCTCACCGTGCTGCTCGCGGCGCCCCGCAGTTTCTGCGCCGGAGTCGAACGGGCCATCCGCGCCGTCGAGGATGCCCTCGAGCGGACCGGAGGGCCCGTCTACGTGCGTCATGAAATCGTGCATAACGGCCGCGTGGTGGAGGACCTCAGGCGCAAGGGCGCGATCTTCGTCGAGGACATTGCCGAGATCCCGGACGGAGCCGTGGCGATCTTCAGCGCCCATGGCGTATCCCGTGCGGTGGAGCGCGAGGCGGCGGGGCGTCAGCTCTCGGTGCTCGACGCCACCTGCCCACTCGTCCGCCGCGTCCATCTCGAGGGGCAGCGTCATGCCAGGGCCGGACGCGAGGTCATCGTCATCGGCCACCGCGGCCATGTGGAGATCGAGGGAACGACGGGGCAGATCGACGGCATCGTCCACGTGATCGAGAGCGTCGCCGAAGCCCTGACGGTTCCCGTCACCAACCCCGAGCGCATCGCCTACATCACCCAGACGACCCTCTCCGTCGACGATACGCGCGAGATCATCGCGGCCCTGAAGAAGCGCTTCCCGTCGATCCAGGGGCCCGACATCAAGACGATCTGCTACGCGACGCAGAACCGCCAGATGGCCGTGCGCGTGATCGCCAAGCGGGCGGAGCGGATCATCGTGTGCGGGGCGCGCAATTCCTCGAACACGAACCGTCTGTGCGAGGTGGCGGTCAGCGAGGGCCGCCAGGCCCTGCTCATGCAAGATCCGAAGGATCTGTCCCTCTCCTTCATCGACGGTGCGGCGGTCATCGGCCTGACCGCCGGCGCTTCCGCCCCCGAGGATCTGGTGCAGGAGGCGCTGGAGCGCCTTGCGCGGTGGCGCAGGCTGACTGTCGAAGAGGTGCGCGTGACCCATGAGGACGCGCAGTTCGCGCCCGTCGATCTCTCGCGCCTCGTCAATCAGCTCGCGAATGCTTCCTGAACGTCCTGCGGCGCCGCCGTGACCAGTCCCAGCCGGTCGCGGTGCAGCCAGCGCCACAGCATCAGGCAGGCCACCACGGCGAGCCCGCTCGCAAGGCCGATCCAGATGCCGACGCCGCGCAGCGAGGTGCCGAAGGCCAGGAGCGTCCCGAGCGGGAGGCCCACGCCCCAATAGCCGAACGCCGCATAGAGCATGGGCACCCGGGTATCCTGCAGGCCGCGCAGCATTCCGGCCCCTACCGCCTGCGCGCCATCGACCAGCTGGAAGATGGCGGCCACCACCAGGAAGGTCCGCGCCAGATCGATGACGAGCGCGTTCTTCGGGTCGCCCACGTCGAGGAAGACACCGAGCAGGAGATGGGGCGCGAACAGCATGAGGGAGGCCGTGACGACCATGAAACCGGTGCCGAGCGCAAAGGACGTCCAACCGGCGCGGGTGACGCCCTCCGCGTCCTGCGCCCCGTAGGCCCGGCCCACGCGCACCGTCACGGCCTGACCGATGCCGAGAGGCACGGAGAAGCAGAAGGACGCGATCTGCAGCGCCACCGCATGGGCGGCCAGTTCGCTCGCGCCGATCCGGCCCATGAGCATGGCGGCGGCGTTGAAGATCGTCACCTCGAACATGAGCGTCAGGCCGATGGGAACGCCGATCCGCCACAGGGTGCGGTAGCGCGGCCAGTCGGCCCGCCAGAAGCGCCCGAAGACATGGTAGCGCCTGAACTTCGGATGGAGGACGATCACGAGGGCGAGCCCGAGGAACATGAAGATGCTCGAGATGATCGTGCCGATGCCGACGCCGATCAGCCCCAGGGCCGGCAGGCCGAACGAGCCGACCATCAGCACATAGGCGGCGCCGAAATTCACCGGAATGGCCAGGAGGCCGATGAACAGAGCCCAGCCGGGGCGCTCCAGGGCCGCCAGGAAGGAGCGCAGGACCAGGAAAAACAGAAACGGCAGAAGACTCCATTGCAGGGCACGGATGTACTGACCCGCATCGCGAGCAAGGCCCGCCTCCTGCCCGATGGCGAGAAGGATCGCCTCCCCGTTCCAGGCCACGATCCAGATCGGGACCGCGACGGTGACGCAGGCCCACAGACCCTGACGGACCGTGCGGCGCACCTCGCGCACGGAATGGCGCTTGCGGCCGAGTTCCTCGGCGATCATCGGCGAGGTCGCGTTGACGAGGCCGATGCCGAAGATCAGGAAGGCGAAGTAGAGATTCGTTCCCAGGGCGCCCGCGGCCAGAGCCCCAGACCCCATCCAGCCCATCAGGATGACGTCGGACGTGATCAGGGCGTTCTGCGCCACGGTGGCGAGAACCAGAGGCCAACCAAGGGACAGGGTCGCGCGCAGCTCCGCCATCCAGGCGGCGCGCTCGATCGGAGAGGTGCGGTGAATCATGGTAGCGGGCTTGTAACCGGCCCACGACCGGAAGGCCACACCTCACGGCTTTGAGGGGAACTCTTGCTGGACAAGGAACCCGAGCGGAAGCGCATCCGTTCATTCCCGTGCTCACGTTTTCGTGTTGTTTTCCGGAGTTCTCGATGGCGCAGCCGGCGCTCTCAACCGATATCGACTTCGCTCTCCCGCCCTGCCTGTACAACGAGCGGGGCGAACGGCGCACGGTCGGGGTCGAGATCGAGTTCGTGGGCCCGTCCGCGGAGCGGACCGTGCAGGCCCTGCAGCAGGCCCTCGGCGGCAGGCTGATCGAGGAGGATCCGCATGCCTTCGCCCTGAAGGAATCGGCCATCGGCGACCTTACGGTCGAGCTCGACAGCCGCATCCTGCACCCGGGCAAGCAGGCCGGAACGCAGAAGGGCGTGCTGCCCAAGATCGCGGCCCTGTTCGGATTCGCGGCCCGTTATCTCGTTCCGTGCGAATTGGTCACGGCCCCGTTTCCGATCGACCAGCTCCAGGAGCTCAACCGCATCCTGACGGTCCTGCGCGGGCTAGGCGCCAAAGGCACGCAGGATGCGCCCTTCTATGCCTTCGGTCTGCATTTCAACCCGGAGATCCCGCGCCAGGATGCGGCGACCCTCACGGCCTTCATGAAGAGCTTCGCCCTGCTCAACCCCTGGCTCCGACGGGAGGCCTCGCCGGACGCCACGCGCAATCTCCTCGGCTTTGCCGACCCGTTTCCGGCCGAGTACGTCCGCAGGATCGCAGAGCCGGATTACTGGCCGGACATCCCGGCCTTCATCGACGATTATCTCAGCCACAACGCGACCCGGAACCGGGATCTCGACCTGCTGCCGCTTCTGCATCATTTCGACTCGAAGCGCGTCCGAGCCATTCTGCCGAACGAGAAGATCAACGGCCGCCCCACGTTCCATTACCGCCTGCCCGATGCACGGGTCAGCGACCCGGGCTGGAGCATCGCGCCGGACTGGAACCGCTGGGTCTGCGTCGAGCGCCTGGCGGGCGACCGTGACACGCTGGACGCCGTTGCCTCCGCGTATCTGTCGTTCGACGGCGAGGACAAGAGCTGGGCCAACGTGGTGGAGCAGATCGTACGGTCATGACGAGCCCCTTGATCGGCGTAACCACGTCCCGGCGCGGTGGATGGCGCAGCTATCTCATGCACCGGCTGGCGCTCTACCGCGCCGGCGCGCGCTCCGTCCGCCTCGTGCCGGGACATCCGCTGCCGACGGAGCCGCTGCAGGGCCTCGTGATCGGCGGCGGCGACGATATCGGGGCCGAGATCTATGGCGGACAGGTCCTGCCCGACGTGCGCATCGATCCCGAGCGGGACAAGCTGGAGCTCGGGCTCCTGAAGGCAGCCCTGCCGGCAGGGCTGCCGATCCTCGGCATCTGCCGCGGATCGCAGATGATCAACGTGGCGCTCGGCGGCACGCTGCATACGGACATCTACGAAGTGTATGTTCAGGCGCCGAAGATGCGCACGGTCCTGCCGCGCAAGACGGTCACCATCACGCGCAGCTCCCGGCTGGACCGGATCCTGAGCTGCAATCCCTGCCAGGTGAATGCCCTCCATCACCAATCCGTCGACCGGCTCGGACAGGGACTGACGATCGCCGCCCATGACGAGAGCGGCATCGTGCAGGCCATCGAGAGCGAGAGCGGTCCGTTCCTGCTCGGCGTTCAGTGGCATCCGGAGCTTCTGGTCTGGAAGAAGCCGCAGCAGCGATTGTTCGCGGCTCTGACCGATGCGGCGCGCGAGGCGGAGGCGCCCCTGTCGGCGGCAGCGCTCGCCGGCTAGATCGTCGAACCCGAACCGAACCTGCGTTCGGGTCCGATGCGCTTGTTCAGCGAGCGCGCCGCGACGTGCGCGGGAACAGCGAAATCACCTTGTTGTCGCTGCGCGCATTGAGGTGCCGCTGGATCGCCACATGCAGGTCGCGGCTGACGACGGGCTTTTGCAGCAGCGGGAACTCGCTGTCCTCGCCCGCGATGCTGGGACTGCCGGTGATCAGCAGCACGGGCAGGTCTGGGAAAACCTGCCGCACCTCGCGCGCCAGTCCGACTCCGTTCATCGTTCCGTGCATGGCCACATCGGCGAGCACGAGAGCGGGCCTGCGCGTGTTCAGGGCCTTCACGGCCTGGGCCGCGTCTGTCGCGATGCTGGTGACGTAGCCGAATTCCTCCAAGGTCGATTGCAGCGCCAGCGCGACTTCGAGTTCGTCGTCCACCACCAGAACCTCCGTATGGCCCTGCACGCTCTCGTCCGGTGCATCGTCCTCGCGCAGAGGAGCCATGGGGAGCAGGGTCGCATCGGACCGGGGAATGTAGAGGATGATGGACGTCACAGGACCGTCCCGGCGGACTTCCGAGGTTCCGCCGAGCTCCTGCAGGAAGTGGAGGCTCTGACGAAGGGACAACCAGGATGAGAGGTCGAGATCCCGCAGGGCGAAGGCCTGCTCCGCGTCCGTCTCCACGGTATGGCGTCCCTCATCGGGGCCGGCGCTGTGGATGGTGAGCTGCACGAAGTCGCCCTCGCGGGTCAGATCGGGCAGCGCGCCTCTGTCGACCTGCACGTTCCGGGCCTCGATCGTGATGGCCCCCCCTTGAGGCAGGGCGTCGCGAACGTGGCCGCTCAGGGACACGATGGCCGTCTGGATGTCGTCGGGATCCGCCTCGATGGTCCAGAGGTCCTCCGCCAGGGACACGTGCAATTCGACCGTGTCGCGCAGCAGAGAGCGGCTCATCAGGTCGGCGACCGTACTCACCTGTTCGGCAATGTTCACGTATTGCCGCTTCCCCTCGCCCGGCTTGGCGAAGGCCGTCGATTGCGCGATGAGCTTGGCAGCCTGATCCGAGGCCACCAGCGCCGAGAGCAGCTTGCGCTGGAGGATCGGCTGGTCCTTCAGCTGGCGGGCTGCCGCATCGATATTGGCACTGATCACCATGAGCCGGTTGTTGAGGTCGTGCGCGATCCCGTCCCGCAGCCGATCGACCGCCTCGGCCTTCTGCATGCGGCGCAGCACATCGTCTTCGTCGGATGCCGGCGGCTCCTCGAACGCAGTGAATTCGGCAAAGGTGAGGGCTGGGTCCTCAGGCAGTTCGAAGGCCGCCGCGGTGACGTCCTCGAACACGGAGAATTCGTCGGATTCTCCATCCTCCCTGTCTCGCAGAGACTGCCTGATCTGGCGGCCGATCACCAGGGGGGATCCGGCGGCGAGCAGCAGAAACAGTCCTGCCGAAGCGGCGACGAGAGCCGAGTTCCGGAGATAGGCGGCCGCCGCCAAGGCTGCTCCCGACATGATCAGGGCGCCGGACAGGCTCAGCAGGGACAGCTTCAACGAGACGGGCAGCAGATGCATGAGGCTTTCTAAAATATGATTTGACCTGACGGCCCCCAGACGCCACTTGCACAACCAATCTTGTGCGGCACGACCGGGCGGCAAGCGAGGGCGGTCTCGCGATAAAGTGGTATTGTTCCATAAAGGAGATAATTGTGCGGCTTTCTGATGTCCCGGGCTTGACGCAACTGGCGCTTGCATTCGCCCTGACGGCTTCCTCTCCTGCCACAGCGGCCGCTCAGGAAACCGGAGACCAGGCGGTCGAGCGCCGCGTGAACGAGCTTCTCGGGCAGATGACCCTGGAGGAGAAGGTTGGGCAGCTAAACCTCGTCTCCCACGGCCCGCCGCTGCGCTGGGAGGACATTTCGGAAGGTAAGGCCGGGGCTCTCCTGAATTTCAACAGCGCCCAGGACGTCGCCCGGGCTCAGGGGCTGGCCCGCCAGAGCCGCCTCAAGATCCCGCCCCTGTTCGGCCTCGACGTCCTGCACGGCTTCCGCACCCAGTTTCCCCTGCCCCTGGGCGAGGCTGCGGCCTTCAGCCCGCGCGTCTCGCGTCTCGCGTCCGAATGGGCCGCCAAGGAGGCCGCCTATGTGGGCGTGAACTGGACCTTCGCACCCATGGCCGACCTGTCGCGCGACAGCCGCTGGGGCCGCATCGTCGAGGGCTTCGGCGAGGATCCCACCCTGGGCGCCGCCCTCACGGCGGCTCGCGTGGAAGGCTTCCGCAAGGGGGGCCTCGCGGCAGCGGCCAAGCATTTCGCCGGCTACGGGGCTCCTCAGGGCGGGCGCGATTACGACACGACCTATATCCCGCGAGCCGAGATGTACGACACCTACCTGCCGCCGTTCCGGGCCGCCGTGGAGGCCGGCACGGCGAGCTTCATGGCGGCCTTCAACGCCCTGAATGGCGAGCCTTCGACGGCCAATCCATGGTTGCTGACGGATGTGCTGCGTACCCAGTGGGGCTTCGACGGCTTCGTCACCTCGGATTGGGTCGGCATTGGAGAACTCATCAACCACGGCGTCGCGGCCGACGGCGCGGAGGCCGCCCGCAAGGCGATCCTCGCCGGGGTCGACATGGACATGATGGGCCAGCTCTACATCAGGCACCTGCCCGACGAGGTGCGCGCCGGCCGCGTGCCGGAGAGCGTGGTCGACGAATCCGTGCGGCGCGTGTTGCGCGCCAAGTTCCGCATGGGCCTGTTCGACCGTCCGGACATCGACCCGACCCGCGTGGATTCGACCTTCCCGACGCCGGAATCGCGCCAAATGGCCCGGGAGGTCGCGCGCGAAACCTTCGTGCTGCTGCAGAACCGGGACAACGTGCTGCCGGTGCCGTCGACCGCGCGTTCCATCGCCGTCATCGGGCCGCTCGCCGATGCGCCGCACGACCAGCTCGGGCCTCATGCCGCCCGCGGCCATAAGGAGGACAGCGTCTCGATCCTCGAGGGAATCCGCCGACGCGCCGAGAGTGCCGGGATTTCGGTGCGCCATGCCCCGGCCTGCGACCTGTTCTGCCGCAACACGGACGGACTGCCCGCCGCGCTCGATGCGGCCCGGCAGTCGGACTTCGTTATCGCGGTCTTCGGCGAACCGCAGGAACTGTCCGGCGAGGCCGCCTCCCGGGCCCATCTGGAGCTCAACGGCCGGCAGATCGAGGTGCTGGAGGAGCTCGCCAAGACCGGCAAGCCCGTTGCCCTCGTGATCATGGGCGGCCGGCCGCAGGTGCTGGGTCCGGCGGCCGAGCGCATCCCGTCGATTCTGATGGTCTGGTATCCGGGCACGGAAGCCGGTCCGGCGGTGGCCGATGTGCTGTTCGGCGACGTGAGCCCGAGCGGCAAGCTGCCGGTCACCTGGCCGCGCGCCACGGGACAGCTGCCCTTCTACTACAACCGGCTCCCCAGCAGCCGTCCCACCCTGCCCAACAACCGCTTCACCCTGAACTACATCGACGAGGCGATCACGCCGCTCTACCCCTTCGGCTGGGGCCTGAGCTACACGCAATTCGCCTATTCCGACGCAAAGCTGGCGAGCCGGCGGCTCGACGAGGGCCAAACCCTGGAAGTGTCCGTCAGCGTGAAGAACACCGGCGCGCGGGACGGCCAGGAGGTGGTGCAGCTCTATACCCGCGATCCGGTGGCGAGCCGCAGCCGTCCCCTGCGCGAGCTGAAGGCGTTCGAGAAGATCGCGCTGAAAGCCGGCGAGACGAAGCAGGTGACGCTGCGGGTGCCCGTCGAGTCCCTCGGCTTCCACCTCGACGACGGCACCTATCTCGTCGAGGCCGGGGCCATCCAGGTCTTCGTCGGCGGCTCTTCGCTGGCCGAGCCCGCGGGCGAGGCCGAGGTCCTCAAGACCGTCCGCATCCCGCCCATGGAGCGGCGCGCCTCGGCCTCGACGAGCGTCGCGCAATAAGCGCAACGACGGCCGGAGACCGGTCTCCGGCCGTCGTTGCGGCCTCTTGGATTCAGCAGGGGATCGGCGATAGGCTCATCTCCATGAGAGTCCAATCGACAAAGCCGGGGCATCGGGATTTCACGATCCGATCGGTGAGGACCATCGCGGCGTCCGAACGGACGGGCATGGCCGATACGCTCCTGGGCATGGCCCTCACCTTCGTGGCGGGGGCCGTCAACGCCGGCGGCCTTCTGGCGGTCGGCCAATACACCTCGCACATGTCGGGAATCGTCTCCGCGACGGCCGACAATATCGCCCTGGGCTCGCTGGGCCTCGCAGGGTTGGGCCTCGGGGCCTTTCTACCCTTCGTCTTCGGGGCGGCGTGTTCAGCCATGCTGATCAACTGGGGCAGGCGCCATCATCTGGGCAGCCGCTATGCCATGCCGCTGATGCTCGAGGCCTTCCTTCTTCTGGCCTTCGGCCTCCTGGGCTGGCTCACCCATCCGTCGCCGGGCTTCGCGGTCGTCGCGGTGCCTCTCCTCTGCTTCATGATGGGCCTCCAGAATGCCACGGTGACGAAGATCTCGGGCGCCCGCATGCGCACCACCCATGTGACCGGCATCGTGACCGATATCGGGATCGAGCTCGGCAAGCTGTTCTACTGGAACCGCAATGCGCACAATCCGGACCGGGTCCTGGCGGACCGGGGCAAGCTGCGCCTGCTTGTCCTGCTGTTCGCATCCTTCTTCGCCGGCGGCATCATCGGGGCCATCGGATTCAGCAGGATCGGGTTCCTGTTCGCGCTGCCCTTCGCCCTGCTCCTGCTTCTGCTTGCCGGACCGCCCCTCGCCGAGGATGCGGCCGCCCTGACCCGACGCGCGACAAAGCGCTGACCCGGCATTGGCCAGCGTGAGGCGGGTCCTAGAGCATCGGACCCAAAAGCGGGTCCACTTTTGGAATCTCATCCGATGCACCGCTCCTTGAAGAGCGCATCGTTCGGGGCGGACCCAAAGGGCCGCGTCAGCGAAAATCGGATCCACTTTTCCGCACGATGCACTAGATCCCCTCCATGCAAGAGAGAGCCGCCGGCACCCTTCCGACACCGCCTGACGCGCGCACGCGCCGGACGACCCGCTTCATCGGCGCGGCGCTTCTCCTCGCGCTGACGCTCTGGATGATCCAGTCCTATCTCGTCACGCTCGGCTGGGCGGTGATCATCGCCATCAGCGTTTGGCCGCTCTACCGGCGGATCCGCGCCCGCCTCGAGGGCTCCCGCATCGCCGCGCCACTGCTCGTGACGATCGGGCTTGCGGCCCTTCTCCTGGTCCCGGTTGCCCTTGTCCTCACCGAAATCGGCCGCGAAGGGCAGTTCGCGGTGCAATGGGTCACGAACATTCAGCAGAACGGTCTTCCCGTGCCTGAATGGGTTCACCGGGTGCCGCTGATCGGCGGCCATCTGGCCCCCTGGTGGCAGGCGCATCTGGCTCAGCCCCATGCCGCCGAGCAGTTCCTGAACGGCATCGACAACCGGACCTTGACCGGCTGGTCGAAGAGCCTGGGCGGTGCGCTGGCCTCGCATGTGCTCCATGCCTTCCTGACCTTCCTCACCCTGTTCATCCTGCTGCGCAACGGCGACGAGGCCGCCCGGCACGTCTTCAACGCCATCGACCGCTGGTTCGGACGGCCGGGCGAGCGTCTGGCCGAGACCATGGCGACGGCCGTGCGGGGGACGGTGAACGGAACGATCCTGGTGGCCGTGGGCGAAGGGATCCTGATCGGCATCGGCTTCATGGTGGCCGGCGTGCCGAATGCCATCCTGTTCGCCGTTCTCACCGCGGCTTTCGCGATGCTGCCGCTGGGCGCGTGGTTCGCCTTCGGGGCCGCAGCCATCGCGCTGGTGCTAGCGGGCGGGTCCGTCCTGGCGGCCGCCGGCGTGGTCGGTTGGGGCGCGGTCATCATGCTGATCGGCGACAATGTGGTTCAGCCGGCCCTGATCGGCGGAGCGGCGGAACTGCCCTTCCTCTGGACCCTTCTCGGCATCCTCGGCGGCCTGGAAACCTTCGGGCTGATCGGCCTTTTCCTCGGCCCGGTCCTGATGGCGGCGCTCCTGACGATCTGGCGCCAGCAGAGCAGGCCCGTTCCCGACCAGCCGCGATGAGCGATGTCGTGGCCGCAAGGAACATCCTCGCAGGCTTGACGGTTCATCTGTACCAGACCGGAGCCACCCACCATGCCCACGATCAGCCGTAACCCCGTCGAGACCCTGGCCCGTCTCGGCTATGGCGCGCGCGGCGTGGTCTACGGCCTCGTCGGGGGACTGGCCCTTCTCGCGGCCATGGGATCCGGCGGCCAGACGGGGGGCAGCCGCAGCGCGCTGCAATCCCTGCTCTCGCAGCCTTTCGGCAAGCTCTGGCTGACTTTGATCGCGCTCGGCCTGTTCGGCTTCTGCGCGTGGCGCGTCCTGGAGGCCCTGACCGATGCCGACCATCGCGGCTCCGACCTGAAGGGCTGGGGCGTGAGGGGGGCGCATCTGATCAGCGGCGTCATCTATGCCGGCCTGGCGATCTCGGCCCTGAAGCTTGCCCTCGGCCGTGCCTCGGGCGGCGGCGAGGATCAGGCCGCTCAGGACTGGACGGCCTGGCTCATGAGCCAGCCCTTCGGTCAGTGGCTCGTCGGCCTCGTCGGCCTGGCCATCGCCGGGACGGGTCTGGCCTTCGTGGCGAAGGCCTGGCGCGGCAATGTCACGGAGCGTCTGGCGCTGCCTGCCGACAAGCGGAACTGGATCGTCATCCTCGGCCGGATGGGCTTCGCGGCCCGCGGCGTGGTCTTTCTCATGATCGGCGGCTTTCTGATCCTCGCCGCCCTTCACGCTTCGTCCTCGGACGTCCACGGCCTCGGGGGCGCCCTCCAGGCCCTGCAGCAGCAGCCCTATGGCTGGGTGCTCCTGGCGCTCACGGCGCTGGGCCTCTTCGCCTTCGGCCTCTTCGGCCTCGTCCAGGCCCGCTACCGCCACATCGACGCGCCCGACCTCGACGACGCCAAGGCGGCCGTCGCCCGGGTAGGACGGTGAGTCGTAACAGGGGAGCTGAAATATTGGCGATCCCGGGAAGACTCGAACTTCCGACCTTCGGTTTAGGAAACCGCTGCTCTGTCCTGCTGAGCTACGGGACCGCGTGAGGACAGGGGATTTAGCACGGTCGGCAGGGTCATTCCAGAGGTTTGCCGTTCTTCGCCAGCGGAGAAAGCGTCATCGGTGACCCTGTGTCCCCGTTCGACTGGCCTCACGGCCATCGTGTCGCCGGTCACGGGCACGGCGGCCGGAGCGGCAATGCGGCCGGGTCGGCTACCGGGTCATGGGCTGGGCGGCACGAACCGGCAGCATGAGGCGTTCATAGGACGTGCCGGCCCTCGGGGTCTCGGACAGCCCTCCATCATGCCCTTGGCTCCAACCGCCCGACATGTTGGCCGGTCTCGATCAGTCGTTGCCAGGCGCCGGTTGCCAGGCCTAGGGATCGGTTTCATGGCTCACCTCCTGTTGCTGGCGACCGGCGCGCTCGATTCGACTCCCATCGCGCCGCCAGGAGGAGGTGGGTCGCCCGACGGAATGCCGCCGGAATCCGGACGATTCGCACCGCGAAGGAACCCGCCACGTCCCGGCCGGTTTGTTGAGGGCAACCGGAGGCATATCATGGCGCAGACGCTTCGAGACTTCCTGAAACAGGTCGAGAACCTTCCTCCCGATACCCTGCTCTGCGTGGCCGAGGTGGACGAGGCGTTTGCCGCTCACGTCGAGGAGATCGAGATCGTCGAGGACGCGAGGACGCAGAACCGGAAGGTGGAAGGCACCGAGGCAGTCGAGCTGGGTAACGGCCATCAGAGGGTCGTGGTGATCCGCTGGTAGTTCCGGGAAATCCGTACTCGACCGTGAGAAACCCGCAGATCTTGGCCGCAACAATTCGTGCCCTTTGCCATTGATGTCCCGGGAAAACGGTTCCTGCCGGCCTGCGGCCCGCTCCTGAGAAGTGGGAGGTCCCGCGCCCGGCCGTTGCCCCGTCCCGGCACGACAACCAGTCAGGATTTCATCATGACGAAAAACATCCCAGGCTCGCGCACGAATCCCGAGGGCATTCCCCAGGAAGGCCATGGCGGCTTGAACGGGCGCGGAACGCAGCACCAGCAGGGCAAGGACGGCAACGGCGCCCAGAAGCGGCAGCAAGAGAAGAAATCATGAGCAGCACCGGCAATCGCAGCAACCCGAACGAGACCCGCATCGGGGGCCGTCCGGAGACCAACGAGGCTCGCGGCGATGCGGGCGCCAAGCCCGATATCGGCCGACAGGGCGGCGCGACGCATCAGGAAAGCCGCGACCACAACAAGCACAACAAGGCCGGGCAGAGCGGTCACGCACCGCAAAAGCACAGCCCGGCGCAGGAAAAGCACTGAGCGGCCCGTTTCAAGCGTAGCCGTTCTCTGCCGAACGGGTATGATCCCGTCTGATGACGGGATCGACCCTGAAAGCTTTCTGGGGCGCAGGCCTCGGGATCGTCCTGACGATCCCGGCCGGCTGGGCGCAGCCCCTTTCGCCGGCACGACAGAAGCCGGGCTGCGTGGCCGAAGCGCGACCCGATCGGCTGCAGGCCCTCTCCCCAGAGGGCGACCTCGTTCTGGCCTCGGGCTTCCTGGCCCGGCTTGCCGGCATCCGGCTTCCCGACGAGGCGCCGCACCGCGCGATGGCCGTGGCCTGGCTGCAGGACCGGGCGGAGCAGCCCGTTCTCATCCAGGCCGCCGCCGGCCCGGATCGCTGGGGGCGAATTCCCGCCCGCATCCGGTCTTCCGGTCAGACCCCTCCGGTCGATTGGAGCCATGTCCTCGTGGAGGCCGGGCTCGCGATGGTGGATGCGGGCCTGGACGATCCCTTCTGCCAGCCCGAACTGCTCGCTTTCGAGGCCACCGCCCGCGAACGACGCCTTGGTCTTTGGGCCGATGACCGCTATAAGCCCGTGGACGTCAATGAGTCCGAGCGCCTGCGGGACCGAATCGGGAGCTTCGTGCTGGTCGAGGGTCGCGTCAGGAGCATCGGGGAGCGCAAGCAACGCACCTACTTGAATTTCGGGGGGCACTGGGCAGAAGACTTCACGATCATCATTCCGAGGAAGACCTGGAAGCAGATGTCGGATCGCGGCATGGGCGCCGAGGCGCTCAAGAATCGGCAGATCCGGGCCCGAGGCATTTTGCAGTCTTGGCAAGGGGCGGCCTTCTCCATTGTCATACCGGATATGATCGAGCGTCTCGAAGACGGTCGCCTGCCATGATGAACGAGCATGAGCATCACACGTCCGACAGGTAGCTTCAGAGGTCTCGCGACCATCATGCTCGGCGCCATGCTTGCAGGCTGCACCGGCTTCGGCGGGGACGTTTCGCTGCCCGCCAACGCACCCCGGGTGATCGGCCCGGACAGGGACCGGGACCATATCAGGCTCGTGAGGGCGTTCGGGGGCGAAGGACGGGCGCCCCAGCTCCAGCAGATGCTCACTGACGTGACGAACCGGCTCGTCATGGCCACCGACAGGCCCGATGAGGCCTTCCAGGTGACGATCCTGAACTCGCCCGTGGTCAATGCCTTCGCCCTGCCCAACGGGCGCCTCTACGTGACCCGCGGGCTTCTGGCGCTCGCCAACGACACGTCCGAGGTGGCGGCCGTGCTGTCCCATGAGATCGCCCACGTGACCCTACGCCACGCGTCCCAGCGGAGCGAACTGCAGGCCCGCTCCGAGTTGATCGAGCGCGTGGCCGAGAACGTGCTGAACGACGCCGAGGAGGCCGCCGTGGCGCAGAGCCAGGCCCGTTCGACCCTGGCAAGCTTCTCCCGCGCCCAGGAGCTCGAGGCGGACCAGACCGGCGTTAAGGTGCTGGCCCGGGCCGGATTCGATCCCTACGGAGCCTCTCGCTTCCTGACCGCCCTGGGACGCTCGGGCACGAGTTCCGACAGTTCGACCGCGGAGCGGAACGCCTCGCACCCGCGCACGGACGACCGGGTGGCCCGGTCGCTTCAGGCGGCGCGGCGCACGGGCATGCAGGGCACCGGCGAGACCGGACGCCTCGCCTATCTGGGGGCCCTCGATGGGCTCGCCTATGGGGACGACCCGGCCGACGGCGTCGTGAAGGGCCGCCGCTTCATCCATTCGCGGCTCGGCGTCGCCTTCGAGGCGCCGGAGGGCTTCACCCTGGAGAACACCTCCCAGGCCGTGCTAGGCGCCTCGGGCGACAGCGAGCGCCGTCTCCTGTTCGATGCGGCCGACACGCCGGAGGGGCAGAGCCTCGAGGATGTGCTGCGCTCCACCTGGACGGACACGCTCGAACCCGGCACCCTGACCACCGGGATGGTGAACGGCCTGCCGGTGGTCACCGCCCTGTCGAACGGCAAGGAATGGACCTTCCGCCTCTCGGCCATCCGGATCGGCAGCACCACCTACCGGCTCATCATGGCGACCCGCGGCAACAGGGGAGACCTGGAGGCCATCTTCCAGCAGACCCTGAACAGCGTCCGGCAGGTGCAGCCTGACGAGGCTCGCCGGATCAGGCCGCTGAAGCTCCAGATCATCACGGCCCAGCGCGGCGACACGGCCCAGTCCCTGGCCGCCCGGATGCCGGTCGACCGGGCGCTCGAGAAATTCCAGCTCCTCAACGGGCTCGACAGGAACGACGCCCTGAAGGTGGGCGAGCGCTACAAGGTCGTCGTGGAGTAGACTTTCCGGATCTTGAAAGGAAAGCGGCGAGGCGGTGACCACCTCGCCGCGTGCATTGTGTGCGAACCCGGAGCCGTCAGACGAAGGCGCCGGAGGCCTGGGGGTACTTTTCCACCAGGGCGCGCTTGAGCTTTTCCAGAGCCCGGTTCTCGATCTGACGGACTCGCTCCTTGGAGATCCCGAGCCTGTCGCCCAGAAATTCCAGGGTTACCTGCTCATCGTCGAGACGGCGGGCCCGCAGGATCCGCAATTCGCGCTCGTTGAGAACCTCGAGCGCCTGCTGCAGCCAGCGCACGCGGCGCTCGGTGTCGATCACGTCGCTGACGCTCTCGTCCGGCAGCGGGCTGTTGTCGACGAGGAACTCGACGCGCTCGGCGGAGTTGCCCGGATCCGCGTCCAGGACCGGCGCATTGAGGGACGTGTCGGGTGCGGACAGGCGGGCATCCATGAGAGCGACGTCCGCTTTGGAAACGCCGATCGCCTCGGCGATCTTCGCGTGCACGTCGGACGAGATGCGCTCCTCGCCGCCACGGGTCAGGCGGGCACGCAGGCGGCGCAGATTGAAGAAAAGTGCCTTCTGGGCGGAACTCGTTCCGCCGCGAACGATTGACCAATTGCGAAGGATGTAATCTTGCACGGAGGCACGGATCCACCAAGTCGCATAGGTCGAGAAGCGGACTTCCCGTTCGGGCTCGAACCGGGCGGCGGCTTCGAGAAGACCCACATGGCCTTCCTGAACGAGATCGGCCATGGGCAGGCCATAGTGCCGGAAACGGGCTGCCAGCGCGATGACGAGGCGCATATGGGCAGCAGTCAGTTGATGAAGTGCTGCTTCATCGCGGTTCTCTTTCCAGCGCACGGCAAGAAGATGCTCCTCTTCCCTTTCGAGAAAAGGTGCATTCATGGCTGCGCGGACGAACCGGCGGCGAACCCCTGAGATTTCTCCCATTGTGTGCTCTCCCTTGGCAGAGACACAACGAGCGAGGCCGCGAAAAGTTCACTTCCAACAGCCAAGTTTTGCGAAATAGATTCCTGCTGATGAAAAACAAGGCATCCGGACACAAAAAAGCCCGGCAAAGGCCGGGCTTTTTCGAACACTAGGGGGAGCCTCCGATCAGGCGGCTTCTTCCTGAAGATCGTCACCCTCGCCCTCGCCGTCGGCCTCGGCGCCCTTGGCACGGCGCGGCGACTTGGCAAGGCTCTGCTCGATCAGCTTGAGGGCTTCCGTGTCGGTGATCTTGTTCACGGCGGCGATTTCGCGCACGACACGATCCAGAGCGGATTCATAGAGCTGGCGCTCGCTGTAGGACTGCTCGGGCTGGGCCTCGGAGCGGTAGAGATCGCGCACGACCTCGGTCACGGCGATCAGATCGCCGGAATTGATCTTGGCCTCGTATTCCTGAGCGCGACGCGACCACATGGTGCGCTTCACGCGGGCACGACCCGTCAGAACGTCCAGGGCCTTTTGGACCAGGGCCGGCTCGGCAAGCTTGCGCATGCCGACACTGGAGGCTTTACCGGTCGGAACCCGAAGGACCATCTTGTCCTTGTCGAAGGAGACCACGTACAGCTCCAGTTTGAAACCAGCGATCTCCTGCTCTTCGATGGCCGTGATGCGGCCGACACCGTGAGCGGGATAGACGATCGCTTCACCGGACTTGAACCCAAGGCGCGGGGCGGACTTCTTGGCGGTTGTCATGCGAGAGAGGCCTCCTTGCATGGTCCTCGCTTGGCAGCGAGGAAGCTTTGGTTCCACCGGGCAGGGTCCCAGGGGAACGAGGATAGGATTCGAGTGTCGCGGAACTTGACTATTCCGCTCGTCTCCCTGATGTAAGCCAGCGGCTACAAACGCTCATACCCTTGACCAAGGCAGCAACGCTCCCTTAAGTCAAAGGACGCGAATCTTTGCTTCATTATGTGAACCGCCGGTCTGCGGAGACGGTGCACGGCTTGAGCGCAAGCGACGGCATTTGCGGACCCTATCACAGTCCGGCCGAAAAAGCAAAAATATTCCAACAGATAGCGTAAAGAGCGCCCGTTTCGGGCCGCGCCGGAACACTGACGCAGCGTCCGGCAAAGCGGTTCCGGTTTCCCGCTTCGAACGATTCGTTCTCAGAAAAGAGCGGCCGGGGCCCTCCCGAGGCCCCGCTAATCCGGGTCGAGCCCCTAGTCGCCGTCACCCGGATTGGCCGAGAAATACGTCTCGAACTTGCCCGCCACCCCGTCGAATTCCTTCGCGTCGCCGGGCGGATCCTTCTTGATGGTGATGTTGGGCCAGTTCTTGGCCATGTCGGCGTTGAGCTTCAGCCATTGCTCGAGGCCGGGCTCCGCATCCGGCTTGATGGCCTCAGCCGGGCATTCCGGCTCGCAGACGCCGCAGTCGATGCACTCGTCGGGGTGGATGACGAGCATGTTCTCGCCCTCGTAGAAGCAATCGACCGGACAAACCTCGACGCAGTCCATGTATTTGCACTTGATGCAATTTTCAGTGACGACGTAGGTCATGAACGGTCCTTCGAAGGTCTTCTGGAAGATGAGAACAACGCGCCGCCGCTCTAGCGGTTGTCGGGGTTGCTGACAAGCGCTGCGTTGTCCTGGTTGAGATCTATGTAGAGCTGCCTTGCTTCCGTTGCAGGACCCCGGCGGTCGCCCAGGCTCTCGACCCGGACCACGACGGTGGTCCGGGGCAGCGCAACGGTTACCACGTCACCGACGGCCACCGCCTTGGCGGCATTGTCCGTGCGCTGGCCGTTGAGCCGGACGAAGCCGCTCGTCACCAGCTTGGCGGCAAGCGTCCGGGTCTTCGCGAAGCGCGCGAACCACAGCCACTTGTCGAGCCGCTGCCGGTCCTCACGCATGCGCGTCATGCCCTCACTTCTTGCTGTCCTCGAGCTGAGCCTTGAGGGCCATCAGCTTGGCGAAGGGCGAGTTCGGGTCCGGCTGCTTCTCGCGGCGCTCGTGACCGCCTTCGCGGCGGTTGTCGGGGCGCTTGTCGGGACGCGGCCCGCGGCGCTCCTCCCCGCGGCCCGGGCCGCGCGGCGGACGGTTCTGCGGCCGGCCGCCCTCCCCTTGCGCCTCGCGGCGTTCGGGACGGGGACGGCGCTCGCCGGCCTGGTCGCCCTGGGCATCGCCATGGCGTGGACGCCGGTCGCCGCGATCCTGACGGTCGCCGCGCTCGTGCCGTCCGCCGCGGGCGTCGCGGCCGTGACGGGCGTGGCCGCCCTCGTGGTGGCGCCGGCCTTGGCGCCAGACCTCGATCATCTCGGGTTCGGCGGGGGTCTCAGCCGGAACTTCGGAAGAGACCTCGGCAGAGACCTCGGCGGGGATTTCGGCAGACGCAGCCTCGTCGGGCGCCAGAGCCTGACCCTCGGGCGAGGCCATGGCCTCGGCGGCGCTCGTCGCTAGTTCCTGCGCCGAGACGCTCGCGTCGGGTTCTGCTACGGCGACAGCGCCGATCTCCTCCGTTCCGACGGCTGCTTCGGACGCCTCGGCGGGCGCCTCTTCGGCGGGCGTCTGCTCGGCCGGAGCGGCAGTCTCGCTCGTGGCAGGTGCCTGCGGCTCGACGGCCTTCGGGGCCTCGACCAACGGCACCGTGATGGCCGGGCCGGGACGACGCTCCATCACATAGCCGAGGGACTTGAGGATCGTGGCGAAGTCCTCGCCCGCGCAGCCCACGAGCGACGTCATGGACACGGTCGGGACGAAGCTTTCCCCATCGGCGGTGCCGGCCGGCGGCTCGCCGGGCGTGATCCCGGGCCGATAGGCCATGGCCGGACGGATCAGGTCGGCCAGGCGCTCCAGGATGTCGACGCGCACGGCGCGGCCGCCCAGCACGCGGAAGCCTGCGGCCCGGTAGAGGCCGTGGGCGATCTCGGCGTCGACCGGGATCGAGGTGCGGCCGGACTGGGCGAGATGGGCGATCTCGTCGATGCCCTTCTGCTCGAGGCCGCCGTTCTGCAGCGCCCAGAGCTGGGTCGCCAGGACGCGGGGCGCAGGCTTCAGAAGGGCCGGCAGGTAGAGATGATAGGCACCGAACCGGACCCCCGCTTTGCGCAGGGCGCCGCGGGCGTCCTGGTCGAGGCTGCGCACGTCGTTGAGAACCTTCGCGCGCTCGAGCACGCCCAGGGCCTCGCCGATCTGGAACCCGATGCCGCGGGCCAGGCCCGTGAGCTCCGTGCTGTCCTCGAGCTGCTGCAGCGGCCCGAGCAGGCGGACCACATAGGCCTTCAGCCATGCGCGCAGGCGGGTGTCGACCTTGTCCCGGGCCGGACCCGTGAGGTGCTCGTCCGAGAGGATACGCACCCTGGGCTCGAACAGCTTGTCGCCGGCCTCCAGCTTGGCCACCGGGTCGCCCATCCACCGGATGGTACCGTCGTTCGACAGCACGAGCATGGCGTCCGGCGTCTCGGCGAACCGGTCCGCCCGTGCCTCAATCTCGCCGGCCAGGGCCTTGCTGGCTGCGTTGCGCAGGGTCTTGGCCTCCGTCGTGTCAGCCTGGGGATCGGGCACGAAATGGAAGCCGTGCAGGTGACCGATGTGCTGACCCTCGACATTGACGTCGCCGGTGGTCGTGATTTCCGCTTCGAGCATCGTTTTCTCTCTCAAGCGCCGCATGAGAACGCTCGTCCTCCGGTCGATGAACCTTTGGGCGAGGCGTTCATGGAGCGCATCCGATAGCTTGTCCTCTACCTGACGCGCAACATCCTGCCAATGCTCTGGATCCTTCAACCAGTCGGGACGGTTAGCGACGAAGGACCAGGTCCTGACCTGGGCGATGCGGTTGGAGAGGGTGTCGATATCCCCATCGGTCCGGTCCATGGCGGACAGATGGCGGGCAAACCAGTCGGCCGGGATGGCCCCGTCCTTCATGAGGAAACGATAGAGCTGGCCGACGAGATCCGCATGGGTCTGCGGAGAAACCTTCCGGTAATCCGGCACCTGGCAGATCTGCCAAAGACGCTCCACGGCATGTTGGGAGCGGGACATGGCCTTGATGTCGTCTTCCCGCGACAGGACCTCGAGGGCCGTCGCGTCCTCGCCCGTGGGCGCCCGCACAAGGCCGTGCTCCCGCGGCTGCACCCCGAGCGAATCGCGCAGACGGACGAGGGACGAGAAATCCAGGTCGGGGTTGCGCCATTGCAGGATGCGGATCGGATCGAAGGTGTGGTTTTCGAGCGCCTCGACGGTTTCGGCATCGAAGGGCGGGCAGCGGCCCGTGGACCCGAAGGTTCCGTCGCGCATGTAGCGGCCGGCTCGGCCGGCGATCTGGGCGAGTTCGGGGTTGTTAAGCTTGCGGAACTGGAACCCGTCGAACTTCTTGTCGGACGCGAACGCCACATGGTCCACGTCGAGATTGAGCCCCATGCCGATGGCATCGGTGGCGATCAGGTAGTCCACGTCCCCGTTCTGGTAGAGTTCGACCTGGGCGTTGCGCGTCCGGGGCGAGAGCGCCCCCAGCACCACGGCCGCGCCCCCGCTCTGGCGGCGGATCAGCTCGGCGATGCCGTAGACCTCCTCGGCCGAGAAGGCCACGATGGCCGAGCGGCGGGGCAGGCGCGAGACCTTCTTCTCGCCCGCGAAGGAGAGCTTCGACAGGCGCGGCCGCGTAACCACGTGGACGCCCGGGATCAGAGCCTCGATGAGCGGCCGCATGGTGGCCGAGCCGATGAGAAGCGTCTCCTCGCGCCCGCGCTGGTTGAGGAGCCGGTCCGTGAAGACGTGCCCCCGGTCGAGATCGCTGGCGAGCTGGATCTCGTCCACGGCCACGAAGGCTAAGTCGAGATCCCGCGGCATGGCCTCGACGGTGGAGATCCAGTAGCGCGGCCGGTCCGGCTTGATCTTCTCCTCGCCCGTGATCAGCGCCACGTTGTGGTGGCCCGCCTTCTCCACCACGCGGTTATAGACCTCCCGGGCGAGCAGACGCAGGGGCAGGCCGATCATGCCGCTGTCGTGACCGAGCATCCGCTCGATGGCCAGGTGGGTCTTGCCGGTGTTGGTGGGGCCGAGCACGGCGGTCACGCCGCGCGAGCGCGCCTGCGGGGGAAGGGAACGACGGGCCATGCCTTGATGACGGGTAATCGGAAAGGTCCCGGAGTGAGAGCCGAGAGGCTTTAGGACCGGAGACCGGCGCCGGGAGCCTTCTCTACAAAGCAGCCTCGGTCCCAAGCGGCGGGCTGCGGTTAACCCCTTATATGGGGCAAGAGGCTGCTTTCGCTACCCGGACCGGCGCGAATGTCCAGGGGATTTTCAGGAAATGTCCATGGGATTTTCAGGACTTGAGCAGGATCTGGATCTGCCCCGGCTTACGGCACGGCCTCGGCCTTGACGGTCTCCCCGGATGTCTCGGCCTTTCGGTCGGGCGCGGAAGATTTGCCGTCGTCCAGCGACCAGAGAGAGGCCTGCAGTTCGCCCATGCCGATCATGGTGCGGACCGAGATCTTGAGCGGAAAGAGCAGGCGCGGCCCCTCGACGGGCGCCAGCCAAACGGACATGTCCTTGTTTTCCTGCATGAATTTCGTGGCCGGCCGTTCGCTCCGGTGACCGGAAATCGGCACATAGCGGGCATTGCAGACGAGGACGGGCCCGGAATAGCCCGCCATCTCGACCGTCTTCGTTTCCGCATAGGACAGGACCACGTTCATCCGGGAAGCCCCATCGAAGACCGGGAGGGTCCGGTCGCAATTGGCCGGGTCGGTGAGGCTCTTGGAGGCCACGGCCGGCATGAGCAGCGCGCTCATGGGGTCGACCACGTCGCGCTTGTCGGCCGCCTTGACCGGGACCCGGTCGGGCTTGGGCTCGAGGGGCGGATCGATCTCGACCTTGGCCACCCGGCCGCTCTTCAGCCCCATGCGGACGCTGCGCTGATTGTCGGAGGTCCTGGAGATCACCGCGAAGCTGGTCGAGCGGGGCGGCGCGTCTCCGGCCAGGGTGCCGGACGCATTGGCCTCGCCCTTGCCGCCGGTCAGGATCATGGCGAGCCCCGTCAGCTTCGCCCGCCCTTCCATCGCGTATTTCGCCCCGTTGAAGGACGAGGACAGGTCGGCCTTGCCCAAGGGAAGGCCCGCCAGGGTGATGTCATAGCTCACCTTCAGGGTCTGACCCTGCGGGCTCTGGGCTTGCGCGAGCGAGGCCGATCCGGCCAAGGTCAGGGTCACGAGAGCTGAGGCGATGAGGCGCATAAGGCTTTTCCGACAGTCTATTCCGTTGCATCGCACGAGATACGGAATAGATAATGACCATGGTGCTCTAAAAAAACGAGATGCGGCGTCGCACTATTCTTGACGTCCGCCCCGTTTTTGGCCTATAGGCTCGCACCTTCCAAGGACTTCTGGTGTCCGGCCGCGTGGGATCTGCGATCAGGCAAACCCGCGAATTCAGGGTCGCGACCCTTCATAGACGAATAGGATTGAACCCATGTCGCGCCGTTGCGAACTGACCGGCAAGGCCGTGCTGAGTGGCCACCTGGTGAGCCACTCGAACCGCAAGACGAAGCGGAAGTTCCTGCCGAACCTCTGCAACGTCACGCTCCAGTCTGACACCCTGCAGCGCTCCGTGCGCCTGCGCGTCTCCGCCAATGCGCTCCGCTCGGTCGAGCACCGCGGCGGCCTCGACGCCTTCCTGGCCAAGGCCAAGGCTGACGAGCTCTCCACCACCGCCCTGGCGGTGAAGCGCGAGATCGAGAAGAAGCTCGCCGCCGCGAGCTAATCTTTCGGTCCGCCGATCAGATCTGCGTTGCGGGCGGCCTTGAGGCCGCCCGTTTTGCATTGCTTCAATGGCTTAGCTGCCGTCCCGGGAAGATCCTGCCATGACCAAGCTCGACCGCCGCGACTTCCTCATCGCCCTGACGGCGATGACCCTGATCGTTCTCTCGTCGAACATCCTGGTCCAGTATCCCTTCCAGCATCTGGGCCTGGGCGATTACCTGACCTGGGGCGCCTTCAGCTACCCGTTCTCGTTCTTGGTCACCGACCTGTCGAACCGGCGCTTCGGCCCCAAGGGCGCCCGCCGGGTGGTCTATGCCGGGTTCGTCCTGGCCGTGCTGCTCTCGGTCGTTCTCGCGTCGCCGCGCATCGCCATCGCGTCGGGGGCGGCCTTCCTGGTGGCCCAGCTTCTCGACATCCAGATCTTCTTCCGCCTGCGCGGCCATGCCTGGTGGATGCCGCCCTTCGTATCCTCGGTGATCTCGTCGGGCCTCGACACGGCGATCTTCTTCTCGTTCGCCTTCTATTGCGGCGTGGTGCCCGGCCTCGGCCTCACCATCAGCGACGCGCTCGGCCAGGTTGGCATCGCGGATCAATGCATCGCCCTGCCCTGGGCAAATCTGGCCGTGGCCGACTATCTGGTGAAGCTCTCGCTCGCTGCAATCGCGATCGCCCCCTACGGAGCGGTCCTGCGGCTCATGCGCTCCGAGGCGAAGCACCACCATCAGACGGCCTGAGACATCACCGGGCCTGGAGGAGCCGAGCCCTCGTCGCGGAAGCGACCTTCCGCCCTCGGACAGCCGGGCCGGCGGCCCCGGCGATGACCTGCGATCAGAGGACCTCTTCCGCATAGGGCGGATGCGGGATGGCCTGATGGGCCGCGCGCAAGGCGGCCGACCAGCGCTCGCGCAGATCCCGGAAATAGGGCTCGTCCTCCTGGATCCGGTAGGTGATCTGGGTTTTCAGGGCATCGCGCTTGGCCACCACGATGTCGATCGGCAGGCCGACGCCGAGATTCGACTTCAGGGTCGAATCCATCGAGATGAGGCCGAGCTTCAAGGCCTCCACGAGGCTGGTGCCGTGGGAGATCGCGCGGTCCAGGATCGGCTTGCCGTATTTGGGCTCGCCGATCTGCAGGAAGGGCGTGTCGATGGTCGCCTCGATGGCGTTGCCGGCGGAATAGATCTGGTAGAGCCGCATGGGCGCGGCGCCGATCTGCCCGCCGAGCAGCATGGTGACGTCGAAGGTCATCTGGCGCTTCTCGATCTCGACCCCGTCGACCTCGTAGACCTGGCGGATGGCGCGGCCGACGAGCTGGGCGGCCTTGAACATGCTGGGCACCGTCAGAAGCGTCTCGACGGCGCCGGTTTCGGGATTTTCGAGTCCGTCGCTCAACAGGGACAGGACCGACTGGCTCGCCGACAGATTGCCGGCCGTCGCCAGGGTGATGATGCGCTCGCCGGGCCTCTCGAACAGGTGCAGCTTGCGGAAGGTCGCGATGTTGTCGACGCCCGCATTCGTGCGCGTATCGGCGATCACGACGAGACCATCCCGCACCAGGATGCCGACACAGTACGTCATGGGGGTTCCTCCAGGGGCCTTCTGGTCGAGTTGCTGCGCTGTCGAGGCCATTCTCACGCCTGTGCTTGACGGGCGCTTTCGATCCTCAGACGAACGTCGAGCGCTTCACGGGTGATTCCGTAATAGCTTCCTCGAACCGGGGCCGCATCAAGATAATCGAGCCCGATGGCCAATCTGACGTAGTGTTCCGTTGCGGAAACGGCGTTTGCCGGGTCGAAGCTCACCCAGCCGAGATCCGGGAGATGGGCCTCGGCCCAGGCATGCCCCGCCTCCTGCTCGGTCTCGCCGGGCTTGTGCAGGTAGCCGGACACGTAGCGGGCCGGGATCCGCAAGAGGCGGGCGGCGCTCAGGAACACGTGGGTGAAGTCCTGGCAGACCCCGTGGCCGGCCGCAAAGGCATCCGCGCCTGCGGTCGCGGCGCTCGTCGCCTGCGTGTCGAAGCGCAGGCGCTCGGGGATGGCGTTCATGAGCGCGTGGGCCTGGTCGAGCGGATTGGTGAAGCGGCCGGCCGTGAGCCCGGCGAATTCGCGCAAGGCGGCGTCCGGCCGGGTCAGCGGCGTCTCCCGCAGATAGAAGAGCTCCGGGAAGCGCTCGACCCCTCCCCGGACGAGGCCGGCCGTGTCCGTGGTCTCGACCTCGCCGGCCACGCGCAGGGTGATCTGGCTCACGGGACCCGAGACCGACAGGCTGTGGACGATGTTGCCGTACCAGTCCTCCCGGCGCATCAGCCGTCCGTCGCCGTCCATGTCGATGGTCCAGGACAGGACCGTCTGGTTGTCGGAACCCCGCGGGGTCAGACGCAGGAGCTGGATCGCCGACTTGGCGGGCTCGCTGTAGTGATAGACCGTCTCGTGGGTGATTCGGATGCGCATGGGTCAGCACAGATACTGGTTCGTGATGGCGTGTCCGAGGCGGTTGTTCTCGGCAAGGAACTCCTGCAGGAACTCGTGCAGCCCGTGCTGGAAGATGTCCTCGATGTTCTGGTTCGCCAGCCGGGCATGAGTGGCCCGCGCCTGACGCTGCGCCGATCCCGACGTGCCGTAACGGTGGGAGATGTCGTCGAGATGGCGTGAGAGCGCGGCATAGCAGGCGGCCAGCGACCGCGGCATCTCCTCGCGCAGGATCAGGAGATCCGCCACCAGCCAGGGCCTCAGGTTCTGGTGATAGACCCATTGATAGCTCACCAGCGCCGAGACCGAGCGCAGAATGGCCGCCCACTGGTAGTAATCGATGCCCCCGCCCACTGCCGCATCCTGCGGCAGGAGCACGTGATACTTCACGTCCAGCACCCGCGCGGTGTTATCGGCGCGCTCGATGTAGAGGCCAAGGCGCGAGAACCAGTACGCGTCGTTGCGCAGCATGGTGCGCATGGCGGAGCCGTCATAGCGCAGGGACGCCTCCTTCACCAGGTTCAGGAAGCGGGGGAGGTCCTCCACGTTGATCGACCGGGCCTTGTAGCGGCGCAGATCGAGCCAGGCGGAATTGATCGCCTCCCACATCTCGGAGGTGAGCGCCGAGCGCACGGAGCGGGCATTCTGCCGGGCCGTGTCGAAGCAGCACTGGATGCTCGACGGATTGGCCTCGGAGAAGGCCAGGAACTCGATCACGTTCTCGGGCGTCGCCTCTCCGTGGACGGCGCGGAACTGGTCGATCCCGCCGGCAGTGATCAGGGCGGATTCCCATTCGTTGGTCTCGACGCCGTTGTAGGAGATCGGCATCGACGCCATGCGGTAGGCGACATCGAGGATGCGGGCCGTGTTCTCGGCCCGCTCCACGTAGCGGGAGAGCCAAAAGAGGCTGTCGGCATCACGGCTCAGCACGAGAAACGCTCCGGCTCATTCACTCAACACCCAGGTATCCTTGGTCCCGCCGCCCTGGCTCGAATTGACCACGAGCGAGCCCTCCGTCAGGGCCACCCGGGTCAGACCGCCCGGCACCAGCCTGACGCCGTCGCGCCCGGTCAGGACGAAGGGGCGCAGATCCACGTGCCGGGGCGCCAGCCCCTTCTCGGTGAAGATCGGGCTCGTCGACAGGGCGAGCGTCGGCTGGGCGATGTAGTTGTCGGGGCTGGCCAGGATCCGACCCTTGAAATGCTCGCGCGCTTCCGCGGTCGCATGCGGGCCCACCAGCATGCCGTAGCCGCCCGAACCGTTGACCTCCTTCACGACGAGCTCGTGCAGGTTGTCGAGCACGTAGGAGAGCGAGTCCTGCTCGCGGCAGCGCCAGGTCGGCACGTTCTTCAGGATCGGCTCCTCGCCCATGTAGAAGCGCACGATGTCGGGCACGTAGGAGTACATGGCCTTGTCGTCGGCCACTCCCGTTCCGGGCGCATTGGCGATGGCCACGTTGCCGGCCCGGTAGGCGGCGATCAGGCCCGGCACGCCGAGGGCGGAATCGGGCCGGAACACCAGCGGGTCGAGGAAGTCGTCGTCGATGCGGCTATAGATCACGTCGACGCGCTTGGGCCCTTCGGTCGTGCGCATGTAGACCATCTCGTCGCGCACGAAGAGGTCGCGTCCCTCGACCAGTTCCACGCCCATGCGGTCGGCCAGGAAGCTGTGCTCGTAATAGGCGGAGTTGAGGGATCCCGGTGTGAGGAGAACGACGGTCGGGTCCCAGGGGGAGCTCGCCGGCGCGACGGATTTGAGGGTGCCCAGGAGCTCGTCGACGTAGTTCTCAATCGGCCGGATGCGCTGCATGCCCACGAGTTCGGGGAAGAGGCGCATCATCACCTCCCGGTTCTCCAGCATGTAGGAGACCCCGGAGGGCGTGCGCAGGTTGTCCTCAAGCACGTAGAAGTCCTGGTCGTCGACCCGGACGATATCGATTCCCGCCACCTGCACGTAGATGTCGCTGTTCAGGGACAATCCATGCATCTGCGGGCGGTAATACGGATTGAGATAGACGAGTTCCGGCGGCACGATCCCGGCGCGCAGGATCTCGCGCGCGCCATAGATGTCCTTGAGGAACATGTTGAGCGCCTTGACCCGCTGCTCGAGGCCACGGGCGAGGCGGGTCCATTCCTGGCCCGACAGGATGCGCGGGATGATGTCGAAGGGGATCAGCCGCTCTTCGGCCTCCGTATTGCCGTAGACCGCGAAGGTGATGCCGACCCGGCGGAAGAAGAGCTCCGCCTCCTCGCGGCGGTGTTCCAGCAGTTGCGGCGGCGCCGATTTCAGCCAGTCCTGAAGAATGCGATAGGCATCCCGGCTGCGGCCGTCATGGCCGCTCATTTCGTCGAAGATCGCCTGTGCCGCCACCGGATCTCCTCAAGCCTTTCGAGGCGGACACCCGGCGCAACAATTGGCGCCGGGCCCGCAGAAAGGAAGCTTAGTTGCCTAAAACCTAGGGCTTCAAGCGAGACGAAGGGATAGAGGCAGGCAAAGATTGGTGAGAAAAATGGCAATTGCCCTTGCGGAAGGCAGGGTCGCCGACAGCTCAGACCGCAAGCGCGAATTCGAGCAGCACGGTTCTCTGCAGGGAGCTGAAATTGTCGTCGGAAATCAGGGACAGGACGATGTCGCCGCTGTCCCGATGGACGGCGAGCCCCTCCATGTTGTCGATCTGATGCGAGGCTTCGCTCTCGTAGAGGATGTCGCCGTCCACGCTGGCGCCGGCCTTGAATGCACCTGCCTCGATGCGGCGGAGACGGCAGCCGAAGCCGCCGAAGAGCGAGAAGCGGCGCTCCAGGATCACCGCATCGCCATCGGGCAGGAACGCGAGATCGGTGACGTTGTAGCCGTCCGAAAGGGCAATCTGAAAGGCGCCCTGCCGCGGCCCCGTGAGGATGAAGCCGCTGCCGCCCTCCGCGATCCCCACGAGGGCCCCGTTCAGGGGCGAGCGCTGGGGCGCGACGCCGAGGGCTTCCAGGCCGCCGTTGCTCGGCAGGTCCCGCAGTTCCTTCGGCACGGGAATGGGCACGCCACGGATGATGCTTCCCGTCGCCGTCCGCTCGAACCGGATGACCGCATGGTTGCGCTCGACGCCCACATAGGCGGCATTGCCGGCAAGCGCGAGGCTCTCCGTGTCGTAGTAGCGCGAGCGCCTCAAGGGAACGCCGTTGCCCAGGATCAGAGGCGAGAGCACCGGGCCGGACAGGCCCGACAGCCGTCCGTCCGACGTCTCGATCCGGGCTTTGAGAACCTGCGCATTGTCGGCCAGCGCGACGATGTCCTGGCCGCTCGCCGAGCGCCACAGGCCGGAGAAGCCGCCGAAGGCCGTCACCGGCGAGCGCAGAGCGACCCCGGAGCGGAACATCAGGGCCCCGAAGCGGCTGCGATCCGGATCGGTGGTGGAGAGCCTGCCGATCGGCCTCGCCTCCACGTCGATGGGCGTGGCGCCCCGGAAGGCCTGCGGGCGCTGCGCCAGGGCGACGCCCGTGCAGGCGAGCGTCGCCGCGGCAGCGCCCGCACCGGTCAGGAAGCCGCGACGGGTGAGCCTCAAGCGACGGCTCTACGGCGGGGCGCGCCCCTGGAAGCACCTCTGGCCGGCGGGCCGGCATTCTCCTCGAACAGCTCGGCGAGCTTCTCGGTCATGACGCCGCCGAGCTCCTCCGCGTCCACGATGGTCACGGCGCGGCGGTAGTAGCGCGTCACGTCGTGGCCGATGCCGATGGCGATGAGCTCCACGGGTGAGCGGGTCTCGATCTCCTCGATGATGAAACGCAGATGCCGCTCGAGGTAGTTGCCGGGATTGACCGAGAGGGTCGAGTCGTCCACCGGCGCGCCGTCCGAGATCACCATCAGGATGCGCCGCTGCTCGGGCCGTCCGAGCAGACGCTTGTGCGCCCAGTCGAGGGCCTCGCCGTCGATGTTCTCCTTCAACAGGCCCTCGCGCATCATCAGGCCGAGATTCTTGCGCGCACGGCGCCAGGGCGCGTCCGCCGACTTGTAGATGATGTGGCGCAGGTCGTTCAGGCGGCCGGGATTGGCCGGCTTGCCGTTCTGCAGCCAAGTCTCGCGGGCCTGCCCGCCCTTCCAGGCCCGAGTGGTGAAGCCGAGGATCTCGACCTTCACGCCGCAGCGCTCCAGGGTGCGGGCGAGAATGTCCGCACAGGTGGCCGCGACGGTGATCGGGCGCCCGCGCATGGAGCCGGAATTGTCGAGGAGGAGCGTCACCACCGTGTCGCGGAAGTTGGTGTCCTGTTCCTGCTTGAAGCTCAGGGGCTGGAACGGGTCCATGACGATGCGCGGCAGGCGCGCCGGATCGAGGGCGCCCTCTTCGAGGTCGAACTCCCAGGACCGGTTCTGCTGCGCCATCAGGCGGCGCTGCAGGCGGTTGGCCAGGCGCCCCACCACCCCCTGGAGATGAGCGAGCTGCTTGTCGAGATAGGCGCGCAGGCGCGTCAGCTCGTCCGCGTCGCAGAGGTCTTCCGCGTGGATGATCTCGTCGAATTTTGGGGTATAGGCCTTGTAGTCGGGCCCCCGCGCCTCGTTGGAACGGGAGGGCGGACGCCAGGATTCGCCGGCATCCTCCGAATCCGCCTCCTCGGATTCCTCGGGCAGCTCGCCGGAAGGACCGTCGGCCTCCTCCGTGGCACCATCCTCCATTTCGTCGCTCGAATCCTCGCTGATTTCCACCTCGGCGCGATCGCCCTGGCTCTCCTGCTCGGATTCACCCTCACCCTGCTGTTCCTGCTCCTCGGACTCGCTATCGTCCTCGTTCTCCTCATCCTCGGAGTCGAGCGCCGACTCGTCGGCCATGTCGAGGGAGGAGAGCAGGTCGCGGATCGAGCGGGCGAAGCTGCGCTGGTTCTCGATGTTCTTCAGCAGGCCATCGAGGTCGCGTCCGGCGCGATCCTCGATGAAGGCGCGCCAGAGATCGACGATCTTGGCCGCGGAGGCCGGCGGCTTCGCGCCGGTCAGGCGCTCGCGCACCAGGAGAGCGAGGGCGTCCTCCAGGGGTGCGTCGGCCCGATCGGTGATCTCCTCGTATTTGCCGCCGCGGTGGTAGCGGTCCTCCAGCATGGCCGAGATGTTGGACGAGATGCCGGCCATGCGCCGGGAGCCGATGGATTCCACGCGCGCCTGCTCGACCGCGTCGAACACGGCCCGGGCGGCCTGGCCCTCGGGGGCGAGCTTCCGGTGCAAGGTGGTGTCGTGGCAGGCGAGGCGGAGCGCCATGGCGTCGGCATTGCCGCGCAGAACCGCCACGTCCTGCGCGGTCAGCCGCCGGGGCGGCTCCGGCAGGCGCGCCTTGTCCTGACCCATGAGCACCGGACGGTCGGACGCGAAGGCGACCTCGAGATCGGGCTTGCGGGCGATCGCCTTCATGGTGCCGGCGATGGAGCGCTTCAGCGGCTCCGCCGGCGCTTCCTTCTTCTCACCCGGCTTGCGGTTCGAGATGGACATCTTTGCCTGTCGCTTCCGATAAGCCCTTGTCCCGAGGAGGCCGAGGGCCGTCTCGACGGACGCGAGCGCTTCCAGAAATCCCCCGACCCGGCATCCTCGTCCTTCGAGAGGCTCTGCTCCTCACGATGAGGATGCCCGATCGTCGATTAGCTCAGCACCATGTTCACGGCGCTCTCCGGCAGTTCCTTGCCGAAGGAGCGCTGGTAGAACTCCGCCACGAGGGCGCGCTCGAGCTCGTCGCACTTGTTGAGGAAGGTGACCCGGAAGGCGAAGCCCGTGTCGCCGAAGATCTCGGCGTTCTCCGCCCAGGTGATCACCGTGCGCGGGCTCATGACCGTCGAGAGATCGCCGTTCATGAAGGCCGAGCGGGTGAGGTCGGCCACGCGCACCATCTTGTTGACGATGTCCCGGCCGGACGCATCCTCCTGGTAGTGCTTCGCCTTGGAGAGGACGATGTCCACCTCCTTGTCGTGCGGCAGGTAGTTGAGCGTCGTGACGATGGACCAGCGGTCCATCTGGCCCTGGTTGATCTGCTGCGTGCCGTGATAGAGGCCCGAGGTGTCGCCGAGACCCACGGTGTTGGCCGTGGCGAAGAGGCGGAAGGCCGGGTGAGGCCGGATCACGCGCTTCTGGTCGAGGAGCGTGAGCTTGCCCGACTGCTCGAGCACGCGCTGGATCACGAACATCACGTCCGGGCGGCCGGCGTCGTATTCGTCGAACACGAGGGCCACGTTGTTCTGCAGCGCCCAGGGCAGGATGCCGTCCTGGAAGGCCGTGACCTGCTTGCCCTCCTGCAGCACGATCGCGTCCTTGCCGACGAGATCGATGCGCGACACGTGGCTGTCCAGGTTCACGCGCACGCAGGGCCAGTTGAGGCGGGCGGCCACCTGCTCGATATGGGTCGACTTGCCGGTGCCGTGATAGCCCGTGATCATGACGCGGCGGTTGCGCGCGAAGCCCGCCAGGATCGCCAGCGTCGTGTCCCGGTCGAACAGGTAGTCGGGATCGAGATCGGGCACGTGCCCCTCGGCCTGCGAGAAAGCGGGAACTTCCAGATCCGAGTCGATGCCGAAGACCTGTCGCACGGACACCTTCATGTCAGGCAGAAGGGTCGCTGTCTCGGTATGTGCCGTCATAGGGGCCTCTCGGTCTTTGAAGGGTGTCTCTCAAATGTCATGGGCTTCTTAACCTCCATGACGGAATGGCGCAATTTCCTAATGCGCCTAGCAGCTTTGCCTGAAGCGGTATCGGTTCAGCACAGGCCGGCGGTCTTGAGGGCGTCGTGCGCCTTGATGATGTCGCGCAGGCGCTCCTCGAAGGAACGGTCGCCCCCGTTCGCGTCGGGGTGAAAGCGCTTCACCAGGGCCTTGTACTGGGCCTTAATGGTGGGGCCGTCGGCGGTCTCGTCGAGGCCCAGGATGTCGAGGGCCCGGCGCACCGCTCCCGTATGGCGCGGCCGCTTCGGCTCGGGCCGCGCCCGGCTGGTCCTGGCCTGGGTGAAATCCTCGCCCTTGAGAATGCCGAGGGGATCGAAATAGCCCCAGTCCCGCGGCTCCGCCTTGGCGCCCTGCTCCTCGCTCTGGCCGGAGGCGTTCATGCCCATGGTCCAAGTCGGGCGATGGCCGATGATGGAATCCTTCTGGAAGGCGGCCACGGCCGAGTCGGACATGCCGGCGAAGTAATTGTAGGAGGCGTTGTATTCGCGCACGTGCTGGAGGCAGAAGCGCCAGTACTGGCCCTCCCGGTCACGCCCCTTGGGCGCGCGGAATTCCCCTGCCGCCTTGCAGGAGGGGTGCTCGCACACGGGTCCCTTGGCCTCCTGCGGTTCCTCGCAGGAAGGCTTGATCCGGATGCGGTCGAAAAGAGGCGAGTTGAGATCCATGATTCAGCGATTATGAGTGGCTTGGGGCCTTGAGCCAAGGCCTGAACGCTTTTCGCCGCAGACCCGTTCAAAAAGGTTTACAAATCAGCATGACCCTTCAGCACTGGATCACACGGACTTTGCAGGACAGCCTGCAGCCGGCCGAACTGACCGTCACGGACGAATCAGAAAAGCACCACGGCCACGCCGGCTGGCGAGAGGGCGGAGAAACTCATTTCCAGGTTTATATCGTGTCGGAGGCCTTTTCCGGCAAGAGCCGGGTCGAGCGTCACCGGCTCGTCAACGACACCTTGAAAGGCGCCTTCGACCGGGGCCTGCACGCCCTGGCCATCCAGGCCAAGGCGCCGGGAGAATAAGCGAAAGCCGCTGGCTTGTCATGGCCGGCCCTGACCCGGCCATCCCGATCCGGTGAAGCGCAGCGCCTCAAGCAGATGGGATCAGCGGGTCAAGTCCGGTGATGACGAAGCCGTGCGGCTTCGTCATTTGATCCGCTCGAGCACGCTCACGTAGTTCGCCACCGCGGCCCCGCCCATGTTGAAGACGCCGCCGAGCACCGGGTTCTTCACCTGGATGCCGCCGGCCTCCTCGCAGAGCTGCATGGCCGAGAGCGCATGCATGGAGACGCCGGTGGCGCCGATGGGATGGCCCTTGGCCTTGAGGCCGCCGGAGGGATTCACCGGCAGCCTGCCGTCGCGGTTCGTCCAGCCTTCCTTGACGGCCGTCGCGCCCTGGCCGCGCGGGGTCAGGCCCATGGCCTCGTATTCGATGAGCTCCGCGATGGTGAAGCAGTCGTGGGTCTCGACAAAGGACAGATCCGTGAGCTGGATACCCGCTTGAGACAACGCGCGCCGCCAGGCTTCCGCGCAGCCCTCGAACTCGATGATGTCGCGCTTCGACATGGGCAGGAAATCCTGCGCGTGGGCCGTCGCCCGGAAGGCCACCGCGCGCTTCATCCGCAACGCCGTCTCGGTATCGGCCAGCACCAGGGCGGCGGCGCCGTCGGACACGAGCGAGCAGTCGGTGCGCTTGAGGGGACCGGCCACGTACGGATTTTTCTCGCTCTCGGCGCGGCAGAAATCGAAGCCCAGATCCTTGCGCATCTGCGCATAGGGATTGTCGACGCCATTCCTGTGGTTCTTGGCCGCGATCAGCGCCAGGGCGTCGGACTGGTCGCCGTAACGCTGGAAGTAGGTGCCGGCGATCCTGCCGAACACGCCGGCGAACCCGCCCGGCGTGCCGCCGTCCTCGGGCAGATAGGAGGCCTTGAGCAGGATGTTGCCGATCTCGGGGCCGGGCGTCGTCGTCATCTGCTCTACGCCGACCACCAGCACGGTCCGGGCGCGCCGCGCCTCGATGGTCTTGATCGCCTGATGCACGGCCGCCGAGCCGGTCGCGCAGGCATTCTCGACCCGGGTCGCCGGCTTGAAGCGGAACTTGTCGCTGGCCTGGAACACCAGGGAGGCGGTGAAGTCCTGGGCCGAGAAGCCGCCGTTGAAATGGCCGAGCACCACTTCGTCCACGTCCTCGGGCTGGAGCCCCGCATGGTCCAGCGCCTCGTTGGCGACGCGGACGATCAGGCTCTCGACGGTCTCGGTGTCGAGCTTGCCGAACGGGGTATGAGCCCAGCCGACGATGCAGGCGGTCATGGATGTCTCCTCGGGGATTGTCTTGTTGGACGACAAGGTGGCCCTCTTTGCGGCTTTCAGCAAGTCGGGCAGGCGATGGCAGGTCTGCGCCGAGCTCAAGGCCTCAACCTGCTTCCAGGCCTTGAGCTCGGCGCAGACCTGTCGTTCATCGATCCGTGACGCGAATCAGGAAGGACGATCCCATGCGACTGTGTGTCTTCTGCGGCTCCAGCAGCGGCCACGACCCGGTCTATCTCGAGGCAGCCCGGTCCCTCGGCGAGACTATGGCCGCCCAAGGCATCGAACTGGTCTATGGCGGCGCCTCCGTGGGGCTCATGGGGACGGTGGCGGACGCCGTCCTGGGACGGGGCGGCCACGTGACCGGCGTGATGCCGCAGGCGCTGGTGGACAAGGAGATCGCCCATGGCGGATTGAGCGATCTGCGGGTGGTGGGCTCCATGCACGAGCGCAAGGCCCTGATGGCGGAGCTCGCCGACGGCTTCGTCGCCCTGCCCGGCGGGCTCGGCACCTTCGAGGAGTTGTTCGAGGTCTGGACCTGGGCGCAGCTCGGCTATCACCGCAAGCCCTGCGCGCTCCTGAACGCGGGCGGCTTCTACGACAAGCTGACCGACTTCCTGGACGACGTGGTCGATCGTGGCTTCGTGAAGCCGGTCCACCGGGCGATGCTGATCGTCGAGAACGAGCCCGCCGCCCTGATCGAGGCCGTGCGCGCCTATGAACCGCCCAAGGTCGACAAATGGATCAAGGCGGGCGAGCGGTGATCGAGATCGTCGCCGCCCTGGTACGCGACGGGCGCGGCCATGTCCTGCTCGTGCGCAAGCGCGGCACGGAGAGCTTCATGCAGCCCGGCGGCAAGCGCGAGCCGGGCGAGGCCGACCTGCATGCCCTCGCCCGCGAACTGCGCGAGGAGCTCGGCTGCGGCCTCGTTCCGGGCTCCGCGACGAGCCTCGGCCTCTTCGAGGCGCCGGCGGCGAACGAGCCAGGGCGGCAGGTGCGGGCCGCCCTCTACGCGGTGAGGCTTGCCGGCGCGATCGTCTGCCAGGCCGAGATCGAGGAATACGCCTGGATCGACCCGCGCGATCCGGGCGACGTTCCGCTCGCCCCTCTCACGCGGGACGCCATCCTGCCGCTCGCCCTGTCCCTGGAGGAGACCTGTCAGGCCTTGTAGGCCCCCACGCCCTCGCCGAGATGGGCGTTGTTCGCCTCGCGGATCCTGGCCGCCTCCTCGTCGTAAAGGAAGGGCAGGAAGGCGAAGCGGCGGCCCTGCGTGACGCGCGACACCGCATGGAGCAGCGGGCACGAGAACACCACGGCCCCGCCGGGCGGAGCCTTGTAGCTGCGTGGTCCGAATTCCGGGAAGCTGACTTCGCCGCCTTCGAAATCGCCGTTGAGATTGATGGAAACGGCGAAGCGGCGATGGGCCGTGCCGCTCGTCGTGTTGTCCCGGTGCGCCCGGAAATGCCCGCCGTCCTCCGCCGCGTAGCAGGAGACGATGTAGCGCTCCATGCGGGTGGGCTTGAAGAAATGCACCCGCTCGATTTCCGGATTGATGCGACGGACGATGCGGTGCTGCACCTGCCGGATCAGGTTCGCATCCTCGATCGTGTAATCCTTGCGCCGCTTGTGGTTCGGATCATGGACCGCGACGGTCTTGCCGCCGACTTCCCGCATGAAGCCCGATTCCTGCCCGCCATGCCGCTCGTAGAGACCGATCAGGTGTTGGCAGAATTCGGGCTCGAACACGTCCGGGATGACGAGCACCGGCGCCGGCATCTCAAAGCCGGCGAACCGCTCGACCGGCGGCAGGGCCCGCAAGTAGGCCATCACCTTGTGGCGGTCGCTCCCGTCCGGCTCGAAGGGGAAGACGGCGCGCACGCGCAGGGTCGGATTGAGCACCATCCAGAAGCGTCGGATCGGGATCTGCGACGGACCCTCCGGGCTGTTGCGCGGAAGCGCCCCGTAGAGGCGCCCGACGGCGCCGTCGAAATCCCAGAAATGACGGATGCCCGGGACGATCTGCTTGGCCCGCGCTTCCGCCTCGTCCGACGGGTCGACGCTGACGCCGAAGATCGCGATCCTGTCGTCGTCGAACAGATCCCGATTCTCCTCCTGAAAGGACGCGAGGGTCGCGCGCCCGACCTTGTCCGAGCCCGTGCCGTAGAAGCACAGGACGACATAACGCCCGGCCACGGAATCGAAGCTGTAGTTCGGATTGCTGGACGAGTTCTGTTTGAACCAGGGTACCGGATCGCCGACCTGGAGGACGCGGTAGGCGGGTTGGGCGATCTCAGCGGCATCGGTCATGGGGAACAGGTCCGGACACGGTCACAGGAACGAAACAATGTTCATTAACACGCGTCTGCCGCAGCGACAAGCTAACGTTGCGCCCACAGGAGCAGCCCGACCCCCGCCAGGATCAGCAGCATGCCGGCCAGTTCCCGCCGGCTGGTCGTCTGCGCCAGGAAGCGGTGGGACACCGCCTGCGCCATGAGGAGTTCGACGAGGGCGAGGGTGCGCACGTTCGCGGCCGTGGTGAGCGCGAAGCCGATGAACCAGAACTGGGACGCGAGCGCGCCGAGGAAGCCTGCTCCAAGGGAAGGTCGCCAGGCCGCGAAGCTCGCCACCAAGGCCTTGCGGTCGAAGAGCCCGAGCCAGATCAGGAGGATGACCGTCTGCAACCCTAAGCCCCAGACAAGGGTCGTGGACGCCCGGATCAGGGCGGAGCCCCCGTCGAGCGACAGGATGGCGCCGCGAAAGCCAATCGCCGCCAGGGCGAAGAAGGCTCCCGAGGCGAGGCCGAAGAGAACGGGCTTCGGGCCGGACGAGGCGAGATTCGTGCCCGGCTTCACGGACATGAGCAGAACCCCGCCTGTCGCCACCAGGATCGCCAGCGCCATGGCGGGCGTCAGGTGATCCCCCAGCAGCACCAGGCCAAACAGGGCCACCTGTACCGGTTCCGTCTTCGTATAGGCGGTCACCACCGAGAAGGCGCGCTCCCGCATGGCCGCGAGCATGAGGGCCGTGGCCAGAATCTGCGTGACGGCGCCGGTGAGAGCATAGGCCAAAAAGCTTGCGTTCGGTCCCGGAACAACCTCTCCCGTCACGAGGTTCATCACGACCAGGGCCAGAAGCGCGAAAGGCAGGCCGTAGAGGAAACGGACCTGCGTGGCACCCACGGTTCCGATCGTCTCGGTCAGACGGCGCTGGGTGGCGTTGCGTCCGGTCTGAGCAGCCGCGGCGGCCAGGGTCACCGGAATCCAGAGAAGGGATGTTGTCATATCGATCTTCAAACCGCGCCGCTCTTGCCACTCTCTTGCCACGGATTTCGTTAAGAAGGGCGTACAAACAAGCAAAAATCGACCCAGCCTAGCCAAGGTCTAGGTTTGGGACTAAAAATGGCCCAGCTGACAGGCGGGGCTTGATCGAGATCCTCTCCTATCGTTGGACGAAGCCAAGGAGTCGTTCCGCATGAACGTTAGCCGAGCCCTCCGCGTGACAGCCTTTGCCCTTGCCGCCCTGATGGGTGGTTCGGCTCTGGCCGCCGGCGGCCCTGCTCTTGTCGTTGAACTCGAATCCGGCCGCGTGCTGCACGCGGAGCGGGCAACCGATCCCTGGTACCCGGCCTCGATCACCAAGCTGATGACCGCCTATGTGGCGCTCGACAAGGTGCGCTCCGGCCAGATGAGCATGGAGACGCTTCTGACCGTCACCGACGGTGCGGCGGCCCTGCCCCCGTCCAAGATGGGCTTCAAGCCCGGCACGGAGATCCGCCTCGACAACGCCCTCAAGATCATGATGGTGAAGTCGGCCAACGATATCGCGGCGACCATCGCGGAAAACATCGGCGGCTCGATCGACGGCTTCGCCGAGCTGATGAACGCCCATGCCCAGCGTCTCGGCATGATGAGCAGCCATTTCGCCAACCCGCACGGCCTGCCCGACGACCGCAACCAGACCTCGGCCCGGGACATGGCGGTTCTGGCCCGGGCGCTGCTGCTGGAATTTCCCCAGTACCGGGATCTGTTCGACATCGGGGCGGTACAGTTCGGCCGGCGCATCATGCGCAACACCAACGGGCTCATCGGCCGCTATCCGGGGGCCGACGGGATGAAGACCGGGTTCATCTGCTCGGCCGGCTTCAACGTGGTGGCCAGCGCCACCCGCAACGGCCGCCACCTCATCACGGTCGTGCTCGGCGCCCCCTCGGCCAACGAGCGCACCATCAAGGCGGCCGAGCTGTTCGACCGCGGCTTCAGCAGCAAGGTGAACTTCACCAATCCGGAACTCGCGGCCCTGCCCGCTTCGGCCAATGCCACGCCGCCGGACATGCGTCCGGTCATCTGCGACCGGCGCGGACCGATGCCGCAGGAAGAGGATGCACCGGCGGTCGCCGAGACCGACAGCAACATTCCGAACCTGTTCTCCTCCGAGGTGATGGCCTTTGCCGGAGCGACGACGGAAAAGCCCGTACGCACCGTGCTGGGGCCCCGCACGGCCGTCGAGCCCGAGCGCGTGTGGATCGGGCTCAATCCTCCCTCGGAATCCGAACTGGCCGCTCAGGCGGCCGCGGAAGACGCCGCCGAGCAGGCCCGTAAGGCGAAGACCAAGAAGGCAACCGCCTCCAAGAAGGCGCCAGCCAAGGGATCTGCTCCGAAGGACGCGGCCGACAAGGCGTCGGACGACAAGGCCGACGACAAGGAGCCCGTGAAGACGACGGCGAAAGGCAAGGATCAGCCGCGCGCCAGCGTCGCGGTCAAGCCGGTGACCGGCTCCTCGAAGCCGGCCGCCAAGACGCCTGCGGACAAGACGCCTGCCGACACGAAGGCGAAGGCGCCTCAGAAGGCGGACGCCGCCGCAAAGCCCAAATCCGTCGCGAACTGATCCGCGACGCCCTCATGTCCTGCGACGCCCGGTCATCGACCGGGCGTTTTGCCTGATCCCTTGCTTTTGCGGGCGATCCGCGCGAACGGTGCGGAGACTTGAACCTCAAGGTCGCGATGACCCGCTCCTCTTCTCCAGCCAACGGCCTGCTCTTCGCCCTCACGTCGGCCGGCCTCTACGGCTTCAACATCGTCTATGCGCGCATCGCATCCTTCACAGGGGCGAGCGGGTCGGCCATCGTGGTCTACCGGGTTCTTTTGATGCTCGTCCTGGTGGGCCTCGTCGCCGCGATCCTGCGAAGCTCGCTCGCGATGGAGCGGGAGGAACGAGGCAAGCTGCTCCTCGTCGGCGTTTCCAGCGCCCTCCAGGGCATCGGCTACCTCTCGTCCGTCGCCTTCATTCCCGTGACGGTCGCGGCTGTGGTCTTCTACACCTATCCCATCATCATCGTCCTCGTGAGCCCCTTCGTGGAGAAGACGCCGCTGACGCAGGCCCTCGTCGCAATCGTCGCCGTCGCGACCCTCGGGGTCTGCCTTGTTGTCGGACCGGCCTTCTCCGACCTCGACTGGCGCGGCCTCGCGCTCGCGTTCGGGGCCAGCATCGCGACGGCCGTCCAGTTCTTCGCGGCCGCGCGCTGCACCAGGACCGGCGTTGTGGCGAAGGTGTTCTGGATCCAGTTGATCATCCTGCCCACCGCCATCCTCGTCAGCCTCGCGACCGGCCAATTGGCACCCCCGTCGATCCTGGCCCTCGCGCCCTTCGCCGTCACGATGACGATCGCCGGCTACGTGGGCGGGTTCGTCCTGCAGTTCCTGGCGCTCGGGCGCATCTCGGCCGTGGCGGCCGGAATCCTCTATTGCGCCGAGCCGGTCGTGGCCGCCGTGTCCTCGGCCCTGATCCTCAACGAGACCCTGGCTCCCCTGCAGATCGCCGGCGGGGCTCTTGTGCTGGCCGCTATCGTGGCCAACGTTCTCCTGGAACAGCGCCGCCGCCTGAAGGACGCCGCCCTGGTGCCGATTGCCGATTGACAGGATGACCGCCATGACCCCTCCCGCCCTGATCCCGCTTACCATCCTCACCGGCTTCCTGGGCTCGGGTAAAACCACTCTGCTCAACCGCCTCCTGAAGGATCCGGCCCTGCAGGACACGGTGGTCATCATGAACGAGTTCGGCGAGATCGGGCTCGACCATCTCCTGGTGGAGACCGTCGACGAGGGCATGGTGCTGCTCTCCGCCGGCTGTCTCTGCTGCACCGTGCGCGGCGACCTCATCGCGACCCTCGAGGACCTCCTGCGCAAGCGCGACAACGACCGCATCCTGCCGTTCAAGCGCGTGATCATCGAGACCACGGGCCTGGCCGATCCGGCGCCGATACTGCACGCGGTGCTCTACCATCCCTATCTCTCGCTGCGTTACGCCGTAGAAGGCGTGGTGACGGCGGTCGATGCGGTCAACGGCGCCGCAACCCTGGATGCGCATCGGGAAGCCGTGAAGCAGGCGGCCGTCGCCGAGCGCATCGTGATCACCAAGACCGATCTCGTTCAGGACCCGGACGGCCTCGTCCGCCTGCACGAACGGTTACGCCAGCTCAACCCGGGCGCTGCCCTTCTGGCCGCGGATGCTCCGGCCGAGGCGGTCGTCTCGGGTGGTCTCTTTGGCCTCGACGGCAAAATCGGCGACGTGGCCGAATGGCTGAAGACGGAAGCCGTGGAGGCGGCGGAGCACGCGAGCCATGCGCACCAGCACGGACATCACCATCATCACGGGCAGGACCATCACCATCATCACGACGTGAACCGGCACGATGACAGGATCCGGGCCTTCTGCCTCACCAGCGATCAGCCGGTCCGCCAGGGCACCCTCGACATGTTCCTCGACCTTCTGCGCTCGTCCCAGGGCGCAAAGCTGTTGCGGGTGAAAGGTCTCGTGGCGCTCGCGGAGGATCCGGATCATCCGGTGGTCATCCACGGCGTCCAGCACGTAATCCACGTTCCGGCCGTTCTGCCGCGCTGGCCGAGCGCCGACCGGCGCAGCCGCCTCGTCTTCATCGTGGACGATCTGGAGCGGGACACCGTGGAGAGGCTTTGGAACGCCTTTCTCGGGCGCCCCGCCGTCGACCAGCCCGACGCGGCGGCGCTCTCCGACAATCCTCTGTCGTTGCGGAGGTGAACCCTGGTTCGCTCCCTCCGAAAGAAGGAGACTAGGCCGCCATCTGTGAGCGCTGGGCCCAGCCGGTCATCGAGCGCTCCACGGCGGCCGTGATCGCGTACATAATGACGCCGAGAACCGCCAGGACCACGAGGGCGGCCCAGACGAGGGGCACCTCGAAGGCGGCGGATGCGCGGGTGAGCAGGTTGCCGATGCCGACATTGGACGCGTTCTGCTCGCCGATGACGGAACCAACATAGGCGAGCGTGATCGCCACCTTGAGCGAGCCGAAGAAATACGGCATGGCCCGGGGCACGCCGACCTTGAATACGATGTCGCGCTTCGAGGCCCCGAGCGCCCGCAGCACGTCCTCCATTTCGGGCTCCACCGTCGAAATGCCCGTTGCGACGTTCACCACGATGGGAAAGAACGAGATCAGGAAGGCGGTCATCACCGGCGGCACCCAGCCGACGCCGAACCAGAACACCAGGATGGGCACCACGGCGACCTTGGGGATCGAGTTGAAGCCCACGAGCAGCGGGTACGAGCCGGCATTGATGAGTCGCGAGGAGCCCAGCACCATGCCGAGCAGCAGGCCGAATCCCACCGCGAGGCCGAAGCCCGCCAGCGTCATCCAGAGGGTGTGCATGGCGTGATAGGCGAGCTGGGTCCGATACTCCCATACGGCGAGCAGAATCGTGGAGGGCGCGGGCAGGATGAAGCTCGAGATCCTCAGGGCGTGGCAGAGAACCTCCCAGAGCACGAAGAAGCCGATGGTGAAGACCCAAGGGGCGAGAGCGAGCTGGTTCTTGGTTTTCATGGATCTTTCACGCCGCCTGACGCGCCTTCGCAATGTGGCCACGCAGTTCATGGACAAGTTCGGAGAATTCCGGCGTATAGGTGATTTCGAGATCGCGCGGCCGTGGAAACGGCACCTCCTTCTCGGCGACGATCCGGCCCGGCCGGGCGCTCATGCAGAAGATCCGGTCCGCTAGGAACGCGGCCTCGCGCAGGTCGTGGGTGACGAGAATGATCGTGACCTTCTGGGCCGCGTGGAGATCGCGCATCACGCACCACAACTCCTCGCGGGTGAAGCTGTCGAGGGCGCCGAAGGGCTCGTCGAGCATCAGGAGCTTCGGCTCGTGGATCAGGGCGCGGCACAGAGAGGCCCGCTGCTGCATGCCGCCCGAGAGCTGCCAGGGAAATTTGTGCCCCTGCCCAGTCAGGCCTACCTGGGCGAGCAGGCTTTCGGCCTTCCCCACGTACTCCGCCTTGTGGCGGCGCAGCCGCGAGCGGTGTGGCTCGACGATCTCGAGCGGCAGGAGGATGTTGTCGAGCGTCGTCCGCCAGGGCAGCATGGTAGGGTTCTGGAAGGCCATGCCGGCAAGCTTGACGGGAGCTCCCACCTGCTTGCCATCGACGATCACCGTTCCCTCGCGGGGAAACTGCAGCCCGGTGGCGAGCTTCATGAGGGTGGACTTGCCGCAGCCCGAGGGGCCGACGATGGCGGCGAACTCGCCCTCGCCGACCTTGAGATTCAGGTTCCGGACCGCGGGCAGGCCGTCCTCGGCCCGGGCATAGACGTGGGTGACGTCATGGATATCGACGAAGGGTTTCATGAAGCCGTGCCGGTGAGCCAAAGAAAAAGCCCGGCTGTTGTAACGGCCGGGCTCAGCTGATCAGTTCACTTTGCGCTGGTCAGCGGCGGGCAAGAACTCCTCCGTGAACACGGCGCCGACTTCAGGTTTGTTCTTGTAGGTGAAGGTCAGGCCGATCTGGTCGAGGGCCTTGGCGAAGCGCTCCTTGTCGATGCCGCCGAAGCCGTTCTCCTTGACCCAAGGGGTGATCATGTTCTGCTCGAGCACCATCTTGAGGCGTTCGAGTTCCACGTCCTTCTTGGCCACGTCGTTGCGCTTGATGACCGAATCGACCGCGCTCGAGGGATCCTTCACCGTGTCCTGCACGCCCTTCATGATCGCGCGCAGGAGGCCCTTGACGGCCTCCGGCTTCTCCTGGGCGAATTTCTGCGACACGATGATGGTGTTGCCGTAGAGATCGACGCCGTAATCGCTCATGAGCATCACGACGATGTCGTCCGCCGGGACACCGCGCGATTTCAGGTTGATGTAGGACGACATGGAGAAGCCGAACACCGCGTCGACCTCTCCTTGCGCCAGCATCGGCTCGCGGACCGGGAAGCCCACGTTCTCGAACTTCATGGTGGAATCGTCGATCTTGTTGACCGCCTTGAAGATCGGCCATTGCGCATAGGCGCCGTCCGCCGCCGGGGCGCCGAACTTCTTGCCCTGCAGGCTCGACACCTCCTTGGTGATGCCGCGGCTCTTGCGCCCGATGAGCGCGAAGGGGGGGCGGTCGTAGATCACCATCACGGCCTTGATGTCGGCACCCGGATTCTCGTCGCGAAAGCGCACGAGGGAATTCACGTCGCCGAAGCCCGCGTCATACGTGCCGGACGCCACGCGCGAGATCGGCTCGCGCGAGCCTGCCGCCGGATCGATGGTCACGTCGAGCCCCTCGGCCTTGAAGTAGCCCTTGTCGATCGCAACTGCGAAGGGGGCCGCCGGCCCCTCCCAGCGCCAGTCCAGCGAAAACCTCACCGGCGTCTGGGCCTGGGCGGACGCGGATCCGAGGAGCACGGCCGCGCCGGCCAGCATCCCCGTGATCCACCTCGCCTTGGTCGAACGATCCGCAAACATCACCGTCACCTCTGATTGTTATGGCCCGGAGCCTCGTGGCGCTCTTTAGGGCCGCCTGCCCGGTTCCTGACCATGCAATCAGATCGGCTCTCCGGGTCAAGTCTCTTGGCCGGGCACCCCTGCCCTCAGGACGGGCATCTGACGGAAAATTGAGCAGAAAAAGTCGGGTTCCGCGCTCTTGACGGCCGGACGGGCTCTCCCCACGTTGGATCCCATCGGTGACCGGGCCCCTCTGGCAGGACGTGAGCACACGACTGCGATGTCGGAGCCGATGCTTGAACAGAAGCAATCAAAGGTCCGGTTATGCCAGAATTCCTGCTCATGGAATGGCTGGGGAAGCCCGTCTGGATGTGGACGGCTTTCCTGAGCCTTGTCGTTTTTCTCCTCGCTTTCGATCTCGGTGTCCTGAACAGGAAGGACCGGGAGCTCGGCGTGAAGGAGAGCCTTCTCCTGTCCGCCTTCTACATCGGCATCGCGACCGCCTTCGGCGCTTATATCTGGTGGTCGTTCGAGACCGGCCTGCTGGTGACCGAGGACGGCACACATGCGGGCATTTCCTACTTCACGGGCTTCTTCATCGAGAAGTCCCTGTCGATCGACAACGTCTTCGTGATCTCGCTGATCTTCAGCTATTTCGCGATCCCCCGGAAATACCAGTATCGCGCCCTCGTCTGGGGTATCGTTGGCGTCATCATCCTGCGCGGCATCATGATCGCCGTGGGCGCGGCCCTGGTGCAGGAATACGCCTGGATGCTCTATCTCTTCGGCGCCTTCCTCATCGCAACGGGGATCAAGATGCTGATCGTCCCCGAGAGCGATCCCGACATCGAGAAGAACCCCCTTGTCCGTTTCCTGCGCAAGCACATGCGGGTGACGAACCGGCTTCACGACCAGCACTTCTTCGTGCTCGAGCCGGATCCGAAATCGGGCCGGATCGTCACCTGGGCGACGCCGCTCTTCCTGGCCCTCGTGGTGATCAACGTGGCCGACCTGATCTTCGCGGTGGACTCGGTGCCGGCGATCTTCGCGATCACCACGGACACCTTCGTGGTCTACACGGCCAACATCATGGCGATCCTGGGCCTGCGGGCACTCTATTTCGCCCTGGCCGCCATGGTGCACCGGTTCCACTACCTGAAATACGCCCTCGCCCTGGTGCTCGTCTTCATCGGCGGCAAGATCTTCTGGAACCAGCTTGTGGGCAAGCTCGATCCCACCATCTCGCTCGGCGTCACCCTCACGCTGATCGCCGGCGGCGTCCTCTACTCCCTGTGGAAGACGAAGGACGAGGAAAAGACGGTGGCCGGCTAAGGCACTTCCTGCGCGATCACCGGCCTTTCGCCGGTGAGGACGCCCACCACGTCATGGCCGGCCTTGTGCCGGCCATTCCGACTGTCGGAAGCGCTCAGCCTCTCGCATCGGGACCACCGGCCCCAGGCCGGTGATGGCGGAAAGGCACGCCACGGCCATCACACGGGCAGCATCCCGTCGCTCTTCACCTCCTCCATGACCGCATAGGTGCGGGTTTCCTTCACGCCCGGCAGGGCCAGCAGGATCTCGCCGAGGAAGTGGCGGTAGGCGCCCATGTCGGCCACGCGGGTCTTGACCAAGTAATCGAAGCCGCCCGCCACCATGTGGCACTCGAGAACCTCGGGGGCCCGCTTCACGGCGGCGGCGAATTTCTCGAAGACGTCCGGCGTGGTCTTGTCGAGAGAGACCTCCACGAAGACCAGGAGCTCGAGGCCGAGCCGGTGCGGATCGAGCCTGGCGCCGTAGCCGGCGATGACGCCCTCCCGCTGCAGGCGCTTCACCCGTTCGCCCGTGGACGTGGGCGACAATCCCACCTTCTCGGCCAACTCCACGGTGGCGATGCGGCCATCGGCCTGGAGAGCTTTGAGGATCTTGCGATCGATCCGGTCCAAATCCGCCATTCGCACGGTCTTTCCAGCTTTTCTCCGCTCTTTCTAAGGCAAGACCCCAAATTTTGCCATCGAAGCGCGGTCTCAGGCCACCTATATTTCTGGAAACATCCAGAGGACATTCCGATGAGCCCCGCCCCCAACGCCGCCCTGCCCTTCAACCCACCTTTCGCGGAAGACGATAAGGCCCTCGCCGCCCGCCTTCTCGCGAGCGCGCGCCTCTCGCCGGAGCGGGAAAAGCGGGTGGACGAGCAGGCGACCCGCCTGATCGAGGCGATCCGCGCCAAGGGCGGCGGACTCGGCGGCGTCGAGGAGATGCTGCGGGAATACGCGCTCTCCACCAAGGAGGGTCTCGCGCTCATGGTGCTGGCCGAAGCGCTGCTGCGGGTGCCAGATGCCGCCACGGCCGATCGGCTGATCGAGGACAAGCTGGGCCAGGCCGACTTCGCCGGCCACGAGGCGAAGTCCGACGCATTCCTCGTCTCGGCCTCGGCCTGGGCGCTCGGCATCACGGCGCGGATCATCCAGCCCGGCGAGACCCCGGAGAGCATCCTGGGCCAGCTCACCAAGCGCCTGGGCCTGCCCGCCGTGCGCACCGCCACTCGCCAGGCCATGCGGGTCATGGGCAACCACTTCGTGCTGGGCCAGACCATCGACGAGGCTCTGAAGCGCGCCACCTCGTCCAAGGGCCGCCTCTACCGCTATTCGTTCGACATGCTGGGCGAAGGCGCCCGCACGGCCGATGACGCCCGCCGCTACTTCGATTCGTACGCCTCCGCCATCGACGCCATCGGCCGCTCGGCCGGCAACGAGCCGCTGCCGAACCGGCCCGGCATCTCGGTGAAGCTCTCGGCCCTGCACCCGCGCTACGAGGCCACGAGCCGCGAGCGGGTCATGCGCGAGCTGGTGCCGCTCGTGATCGAATTGGCGCAAAGGGCGAAATCCTACGATCTCAACTTCACCGTCGACGCGGAGGAGGCCGACCGGCTGGAGTTGTCGCTCGAGGTGATCGAGGCCGTGCTCGCCGATCCATCGCTCGCCGACTGGAAGGGTTTCGGGCTCGCCATCCAATCCTACCAGAAGCGGGCTGGATCGGTGATCGACGCGATCGCCGCCATGGCGGAGCGCTACGACCGCCAGCTCATGGTGCGCCTGGTGAAGGGCGCTTATTGGGACACGGAGGTGAAGCGCGCTCAGGAGCGCGGCCTCGACGACTACCCGGTCTTCACCCGCAAGGCGATGACGGATCTTCACTACATGGCCTGCGCCGAGAAGATGCTGTCCCTGCGGCCACGCATCTATCCGCAATTCGCCACCCACAACGCGCTCACCGTCGCGTCAATCATCGAGCGGGCCGGCGGCACGGAGGGCTACGAGTTCCAGCGCCTGCACGGCATGGGCGATGCGCTCTATGCCCGCCTTCTCGAGGACAGGCCGGGCCTTGCCTGCCGGGCTTACGCGCCGGTGGGCGGCCATCGCGATCTTCTCGCCTATTTGGTGCGCCGTCTCCTGGAGAACGGGGCGAATTCCTCCTTCGTGTCGGTCGCGGCCGATACCAACGTACCGGTGCAGTCCCTCCTGAAGCGTCCGGCGGACATCATCGTGTCGGCCGACAGGGCGCGTCACCCGAAGCTCCCGCTGCCGCGCGACCTCTATGGCCCTGAACGTGCCAACTCGCGGGGCGTGGAATTCGGTCACCAGGCGTCGCTCGATGCCCTCCTCGCGGAGATCAGGGCAGGCGGGCAGCAGAACTTCAAGGCGGTGCCGCTGATCGACGGCAAGGCCGCGTCCGGGGTCGCCCGGCCGGTGGTCAGCCCGGTCGACGGCAGCACCGTGGCCGGCCAGGTAACGGACGCCGCGCCGGAAACGGCCGACCGGGCGATGGCGGCCGCGCAGGCGGGCTTCGCCGGCTGGAGCCGCACGGACGCGAACACGCGTGCGAAAGCCCTCCAGCGGGCCGCCGATCTTCTGGAGGAGCGGCGCGGGGCGCTGCTGCACCTGTTGCAGGTCGAGGCCGGCAAGACCCTGGACGATGCGCTCTCGGAGGTGCGCGAGGCCGTCGATTTCCTGCGCTACTATGCCGTTCAGGGCCGCACCCTCTTCGGCGCCGGCGAGGCGATGCCTGGTCCCACCGGCGAGAGCAACGTGCTGCGGCTGCGCGGGCGCGGCGTGTTCGTGGCGATTTCGCCCTGGAACTTCCCGCTCGCGATCTTCCTCGGCCAGGTCAGCGCCGCGCTGATGGCCGGCAACGCCGTTGTGGCGAAGCCTGCCGAGCAGACGCCCCTGATCGCGGACCTCGCCGTGCGCATTTTGCACGAGGCGGGCGTCCCGAAAACGGCGCTTCACCTGGTGCCCGGTGACGGGCGTGTCGGCGCGCGTCTCGTGGAGCACAAGGATGTGGCCGGTGTGGTCTTCACCGGCTCGACAGAGGTCGCCCGCATCATCAACCGCACGCTCGCCGGCAAGGACGCCGCCATCGTTCCGCTGATCGCCGAGACCGGCGGTATCAATGCGATGATCGTCGACGCAACCGCGTTGCCGGAGCAGGTCGCGGACGACGTTGTCATGTCGGCCTTCCGGTCGGCCGGTCAGCGCTGCTCGGCCCTGCGGCTGCTCTGCGTCCAGGACGACGTGGCCGACCGCATGATCGAAATGATCGCCGGCAATGCCCGCGAGCTGAAGATCGCGGACCCGCGCGAGATCTCGACCCATGTCGGTCCTGTGATCGACCGCGAGGCGAAGGACAAGCTCGATGCCCATATCTCGGCGATGAAGACATCGGCGAAGGTGCATTATGCCGGTGAAGCGCCTGCGGCGGGCACCTATGTGGCGCCGCATATCTTCGAGCTGAACAAGCCGCACGATCTCGCCCAGGAGGTGTTCGGCCCGGTGCTGCACGTGGTGCGCTACAGGGCGGACCGGCTGGAGGAGGTGCTGCGCGCGATCGAGGGCAGCGGCTACGGCCTGACGCTCGGCGTCCACTCGCGCATCGACGCGACGGTCGCGCGTGTCGTCCAGGCGCTGTCGGTGGGCAATGTCTACGTCAACCGCAACATGATCGGGGCGGTCGTGGGCGTGCAGCCCTTCGGCGGGCACGGCCTGTCCGGCACGGGACCGAAGGCCGGGGGCCCGCACTATCTCCTGCGCTTCGCCACCGAGCAGACGGTGACGATCAATACGGCCGCGGCGGGCGGCAACGCCAACCTGATCGCCATGGGGGAATAGGGCACGCGCTGGGTCGATCGCCCGGGTTACGCCTCTTCCTCGTCGTCGCCGGCCTTGTGCCGGTGATCCCGCTTGGTTGTAGGGCATCGCTCGTCGGGTCGGGATGGCCGGGACAAGCCCGGCCATGACGTGGTGTATCGGTCAGGCGGTGAAGTCGAAGAGGCCGACCATCTCCCACGGCCCGCCGCGATACCACCACAGGTCAAGCCCGAGCGCCTCGGCTTGAAAGGGCTGGAAGCTCTCCGTGAGATGTTCCAGGAGAGCCCTTGCCCGGGTGGGATCGACCTTGTTCTGCACGGTCACGTGCGGTTGGTGGTTCTGCCGGTCCTGGGGCTTGAGCCAGTCGTTCCACGTCAGCGCCAGGGCGCGACGCAGGTCGGCGAGGTCCGCGGAGTGGAGCGTATAGGCGACTCCGCGTCCGAGGGACCGAAGGCCTGTGACGGCGAGGGAGAAGGGCGCCCGACCGGTGATCGTCCGCTCGATGTCGCTCTGGATGGCGGGACGATGCTCGCCCGGCAGCGCATGGAACAGGGTGAGATGGGCCGGGATGAAGTTGCGGTCGGGCGGAAAGTAGCGCTGTCGCTGCGCGTCAAAGAAGGCGAATGACCCTTCGTCGAGCCGGAGCGTGAGGATGAGCGGAGCGCTGACGGGGACCATGACATAAAAAACCCGGCTCGTGGCCGGGTTGTTTCAGTCTCAGAAGTTCAGCGCCGCCTTGGCTTCGCGCAGCTGCGCGATCGCCGATTCCGCCGCGTGCTTCGCGGCCGGCTCGTTGGAGGCGTCGTAGTGCATCTCGGCGGTCAGGATTTCCTGGTCGAGGATGTCCTGGGTCAGCTCTTCCTCGGGAAGGGCGCGCTCCGCCAGAACCGTGAGGCCGTTCTGGTTGATGTCGGCGAAGCCGCCGCGCACGAGAACCCGTCGTCCGTTACCGGGCGTGCTGGTGATGACGAGGAACCCGGTCTTGAGGGTGGTCATCACCGGCGAGTGGCCGGCCAGAACCGTCATGTCGCCCTCGGTTGCCGGCAGCACGACGGCGTCCACGTCGCCGGAGAACAAGACGCGCTCAGGGGACACGAGTTCGAAGTTGAAGGTAGCCATCTGTGCTCCTCGTCATCCCGCGGCCACCGGGCGGTCGGGAATCGTTTGGGAGATACGCTTGGACACGAGCATCCCGGAGCGTGGGCGCACTGCTCCGGGATGACGTCTGGTTTGACTTAGGCCGCTTCGGCCGCCAGGCGCTGGGCCTTCTCGACGGCTTCCTCGATGGTGCCGACCATGTAGAAGGCAGCCTCCGGGAGGTGATCGTACTGGCCTTCGACGAGACCCTTGAAGCCCTTGATGGTGTCTTCGAGCGACACGAGCTTGCCGGGCGAGCCGGTGAACACTTCGGCCACATGGAAGGGCTGCGACAGGAAGCGCTCGATTTTTCGGGCGCGGGCGACGGTGAGCTTGTCCTCTTCGGAGAGTTCGTCCATGCCCAGGATCGCGATGATGTCCTGGAGCGCCTTGTAGCGCTGCAGCACCTGCTGGACCTGACGGGCGGTGTTGTAGTGCTCGTCACCGACGATGGCGGCCGAGAGCATGCGCGAGGTCGAGTCGAGCGGGTCCACGGCCGGGTAGATGCCCTTCTCGGCGATCGAGCGCGACAGCACGGTCGTGGCGTCGAGGTGGGCGAACGAGGTGGCCGGCGCCGGGTCGGTCAGGTCGTCGGCCGGCACGTAGATGGCCTGCACCGAGGTGATCGAGCCCTTGGTCGTGGTGGTGATGCGCTCCTGCAGGGCGCCCATGTCCGTGGACAGGGTCGGCTGGTAGCCCACCGCCGAGGGAATACGGCCGAGAAGCGCCGAAACCTCGGAGCCTGCCTGGGTGAAGCGGAAGATGTTGTCCACGAAGAACAGCACGTCCTGACCCTGATCGCGGAAGTTCTCGGCGACGGTCAGGCCGGTGAGTGCGACACGGGCGCGGGCGCCCGGGGGCTCGTTCATCTGGCCGTACACGAGGGCGCACTTGGATCCGGCGGCCGAGCCGTTCTCGCGGGGGTCGACGTTCACCTTCGACTCGATCATCTCGTGATAGAGATCGTTGCCCTCGCGGGTACGCTCGCCGACGCCGGCGAACACGGAGTAGCCGCCGTGCGCCTTCGCGACGTTGTTGATAAGCTCCATGATGAGCACGGTCTTGCCGACGCCGGCGCCGCCGAAGAGGCCGATCTTACCGCCCTTGGCGTAGGGGGCGAGAAGGTCGACCACCTTGATGCCCGTCACGAGGATCTGACCCTCGGTGGACTGCTCGGCGTAGGAGGGAGCCGGCTGGTGGATGGCGCGGGTGCCTTCGCCGACGATCGGGCCAGCTTCGTCCACGGGCTCGCCGATGACGTTCATAATGCGGCCGAGGGTGGCGGCGCCGACGGGCACCGAGATCGGCGCGCCGGTATCGGTGACTTCCTGACCGCGGACGAGACCCTCGGAGGTGTCCATGGCGATGCAGCGCACGGTGCTCTCGCCCAGCTGCTGCGAAACTTCGAGTACGAGGCGGTTGCCGCCGTTCGTGGTCTCGAGAGCGTTCAGGATCTCTGGCAGGTGGCCGTCGAACTGCACGTCGACAACGGCGCCGATGACCTGGGTGATGCGACCGGTCGCTTTGCCGGCAGTGGTAGCGGTGTTGGCCATGATTGGCTCCTCTCGGATGTCGTCAGAGCGCCTCGGCGCCCGAGATGATTTCGATCAGTTCCTTGGTGATCATCGCCTGACGGGACCGGTTGTAGGTCATCGTCTGCTTCTTGATCATTTCGCCGGCGTTGCGGGTCGCGTTGTCCATGGCGCTCATGCGGGCGCCCTGTTCGGAGGCGGCGTTCTCGAGCAGCGCACGGAAGATCTGCACGGTGAGGTTCCGCGGCAGGAGCGTGGTGAGGATCTCGCCTTCCTCGGGCTCGTAGTCGTAGACCGCGTCGGTGGCACCGGCGCTGGCCTCGATCTGGGCCGGGATGATCTGCTGCGCCGTCGGAATCTGGGCGATCACCGAGCGGAAGCGCGAGTAGAACAGGGTCGCCACGTCGAACTCGCCCGCGTCGAAGCGGCCGAGGATCTTCTGGGCGATCTGGTCCGCCTGCTCGAAGCCGATCTGGCGCACCGCCCGCAGGTCGACGGACTCGATGATCTGCTCGGCGAACTGGCGACGCAGGATGTCGTAGCCCTTCTTGCCGACGCAGATGATCTTGACCGTCTTGCCTTCGGCGAGGAGCCGGTTGGCATGGTCGCGGGCGAGGCGTGCGATCGAGGAGTTGAACGCCCCGCACAGGCCGCGCTCGGCCGTGCAGACGACCAGCAGGTGAACGCGCTCGGAACCGGTGCCGGCTAGGAGGCGCGGCGTCTCGGGCCCGACCGTGATGCCGGACGCGAGGTTGCCGAGCACCACGGCCATGCGCTCCGCGTAAGGACGCGCGGCTTCCGCTGCGGTCTGCGCACGGCGCAGCTTCGCGGCGGCCACCATCTGCATGGCCTTGGTGATCTTCTGCGTCGCCTTGACCGAGGCGATGCGGTTACGAAGGTCTTTCAAGCTCGGCATCGAGCGGCCCTACCCTCTCCGGAAATCCGGCTGGATCTTACGAGAACGGATGTCTTTACGAGAAAGACTTGGCGAAGGTCTGGACCACGTCCTTGAGCTTCGCTTCCGAGTCGCTCGACAGGTCCTTCGAAGCCCGGATGGCATCGAGGATATCGGCGTGCTTGCCGCGCAGGAGCGAGAGCAGCCCGTCCTCGAACGCCCGCACTCGGTTGAGGGGCAGGCTGTCGAGGTAGCCGTTCACGCCGGCGTAGATCACGGCGACCTGCTCTTCCATCTTCAGCGGCGAGAACTGCGGCTGCTTCAGGAGTTCGGTCAGACGCGAACCCCGGTTCAGGAGGCGCTGCGTCGTGGCGTCGAGGTCGGAGCCGAACTGGGCGAAGGCCGCCATCTCGCGGTACTGGGCCAGCTCACCCTTGATCTTGCCCGCGACCTTCTTCATTGCCTTCGTCTGGGCCGAGGAGCCCACGCGCGACACCGAGAGGCCGACGTTCACGGCCGGACGGATGCCCTGGTAGAACAGGTCCGTCTCGAGGAAGATCTGGCCGTCGGTGATCGAGATCACGTTGGTCGGGATATAGGCCGACACGTCGTTGGCCTGCGTCTCGATGACCGGCAGAGCGGTGAGCGAGCCGGCGCCCTGGCTGTCGTTGAGCTTCGCGGCGCGCTCGAGCAGGCGGGAATGGAGGTAGAACACGTCGCCCGGATAAGCCTCGCGGCCGGGAGGACGACGGAGCAGGAGGGACATCTGACGGTAGGCCACGGCCTGCTTGGACAGGTCGTCGTACACGATCACGGCGTGCATTCCGTTGTCGCGGAAGAACTCGCCCATGGCGCAGCCCGAGAAGGGTGCCAGGAACTGCATCGGAGCCGGGTCCGAGGCGGTGGCCGCGATGATGATGGAATATTCCAGCGCGCCTTGCTCTTCGAGAACCTTGACGAACTGGGCCACGGTGGAGCGCTTCTGGCCGACCGCGACGTACACGCAGTACAGCTTCTGCGATTCGTCGTTGCCCTGGTTGAGCGGCTTCTGGTTGAGGATCGTGTCGAGCACGACGGCGGTCTTGCCGGTCTGGCGGTCGCCGATGATCAGCTCGCGCTGGCCGCGGCCGACCGGGATCAGGGCGTCGATGGCCTTGAGGCCCGTCGCCATCGGCTCGTGCACCGACTTGCGCGGAATGATGCCGGGAGCCTTCACGTCCACGCGGCGGCGCTCGGTGGCCTGGATCGGGCCCTTGCCGTCGATGGGATTGCCGAGCGCGTCGACGACGCGGCCGAGGAGACCCTTGCCGACTGGCACGTCCACGATGGCGCCCGTGCGCTTCACGGTCTGGCCTTCGGCGATCTCACGGTCGGAGCCGAACACCACGACGCCGACGTTGTCGGTCTCGAGGTTGAGGGCCATGCCGCGCACGCCGCTCTCGAATTCGACCATCTCGCCGGCCTGGACCTTGTCGAGGCCGTAGCAACGGGCAATGCCGTCACCGACGGACAGGACCTGCCCGACTTCGGTGACTTCAGCCTCGGTACCGAAGTTCTTGATCTGCTCTTTGAGGATCGCGGAGATCTCAGCGGCTCGAATGTCCATCAGCGGACCTCTTTCATCGCTAGACGAATGGAATTGAGTTTGGTGCGCACCGAGGCATCCACCATGCGGGACCCCATCTTTACGATGAGACCGCCGATGAGGCTCGGGTCGATTTTGACGTCGACGGAGACGTCAGCCTTGGCGACGTCGCGCAGCGCCGCCTTGATTTCGTTCAGGACCGTGTCGGACGGCGCTTCCGCCAGGATGACCTGCGCCCGGACGATACCCTTGGCATCGGATTCCAGATTCTGGAAGGCGCGGATCATGTCGGGCAGCGCGAAGAGCCGGCGCTTGGACGCGACCAGGCGGATGAAATTGCCCGCAAGGCCCGAAATGCCGGCCTTGTCGAGAATGGCCCCGATCGCGTTGGACTGCTCTTCGGCCGTGAAGATGGGATTCTGGATCAGGCGCTGCAAGTCTTCGCTGCCGCGGATCAGCTGATCGAAGCGGGCCAGGTCGCCGGAGACGGCATCCACGGCATTCGCTTCGCGAGCGAGTTCGAACAGCGCCGAAGCATAGCGCAATGCTACGCCCGACAGGAGGGGTCCTTCTTGCGAACCGCTTTGCGCCACGTAACCGTCTCTCTCGTGTCTTAACGGGCCTCGGACCGGGGCAGCCTGCAATTGAGGCCCTCGGGAAACCCGTCAGGTGTGGAAATGAGCCTGGGGCGGGAGCCTTCTCCGCCCGTCAGGCGAGGGTGCACTAGCATGGGTTTTCCCAGGGCGCAAGGCGAGCTGGGCCCTGTCTGGCCGGGAAAAAACCGAGCCGTCGGTTATGGTGAAGGCTCGCAGGAGCCGCGTCGGCGCAAAATGCTTCAAAGCTCCAGCGCGGCCACCTCGCAATTGGCCAGGAACCGCCCGGTGAGCCTGCTGAAGAAGGTGCCGTGCCCGACGACGGCGATCATCGCCTCCGGCCGCTCGGCGAGCCACTGCCGGAACCGCTCGACCCGCTCCTCGAAGACGTGAGGCGGTTCGGACACGAAGCCGCGCTCGTTCACCTCGCCCTCGCTGTGCCACCAGACCTCGTCCAGGTGACCGAAATGCAGGTGCGGAAAGTCCCGGGACAGCTGGGAGACCGCGCGGCCCACGTCGCAGCTGCTCTCCAGGTGCTCGCGGTGGAGGCACTCGACCAGGATCGGTGGGGCGGCCGGATGCGTCCCGAACAGGCCCATGGTGGTCTGGATCGCCCGGGTCAGGGGCGAGGTCACGACGAGTTCATAGGGGTGCTGGCGCAGCTCCGGCGCCCGCTCGGCCACCTGCTGCTGGCCGAGTGCCGTGAGAGGCGCATCGAAATGGCCCGGATCCTCGCCGTGCTCGGCCCAATGGGCGTTGAAGGTGGATTGGCCGTGGCGGATGCAATGGACGATCTTGGTCATGGGCCCTGTCTTGGTGTTGGGAGTTCGCTTGATCACAAAAAGCTCTCGATTACAAAAAACTTTGGGGATCCACGTCGATGGACACGCGGGTATTGCCGCGGATCTTCGGGCAGCGGGCCATCCAACCCCGGAGATAGGCCTGAAGATCCACCTCGCGCTCGGTTTTCACCAGCAATCGGAAGCGGTAGCGGCCGCGGATGAGGGCGAGCGGCGCCTCGGCCGGTCCGAGCACCGTCACGCCGGGCGACGGCTCGGCCACGAGGGCCATGGCCCGGGCGTGCCCCTCCGCGGCCTCGCGGTCCTCGGCCGAGACGATCAGGGAGGCGAGCCGCCCGAAGGGGGGCAGGCCGGCCATCTCGCGCACCCGGGTCTCCTCCTCGTAGAACCGTTCCGCGTCTCCCGAGATCAGGGCCGCGATCACCGGGTGGTCGGGCTGCCAGGTCTGGACCAGCGCCCGGCCCGGCTTCTCGCCGCGCCCGGCGCGGCCGGTCACCTGCTGGAGCATCTGGAAGGTGCGCTCGGCGGCGCGCGGATCGCCCGAGGTGAGGCCGATATCGGCATCGAGCACGCCCACCAGGGTCATGAGCGGGAAATTGTGCCCCTTGGCCACAAGCTGGGTGCCGATGACGATGTCGAACTCGCCCGTGGCGATCGCCGCGAGTTCGGCCCGCAGCCGCTCGGTGCCGCCGGGAAAGTCGCTCGAGAGCACGATGCAGCGCTTGTCCGGGAACAGCTCCGCGGCCTCCTCGGCAATGCGCTCCACGCCGGGGCCGCACGGCACCAGCGAATCGACGCTGCCGCATTCGACGCAGGCGTGGGGCGTGCGCTCCACGTGGCCGCAATGGTGGCACACGAGGGCCCGTCGGAAGCGGTGCTCCACCAGCCAGGAGGAACAGTTGGGGCATTCGTAGCGGTGGGCGCAGGCCCGGCAGAGGGTGAGCGGGGCATAGCCGCGCCGGTTGAGGAAGAGGAGCGCCTGCTCGCCGCGCCCGACCGTATCCTCCACGGCACCCACCAGGGTCGGCGAGAGCCAGCGCCCCTTGGGAATGGCCTCCTTGCGCAGGTCCACGGCGCGGATCTGGGGCATGGAGCGGCCGCCGAATCGCTCGGGCAGGCGCACATGGCGGTAGCGCCCGCGCTCCACGTTGACCCGGCTCTCGATGGACGGCGTGGCGGAGGCGAGCACCACGGGGGCGTTCTCGATCCTGCCGCGGACCACCGCCATGTCGCGGGCATGATAATGCACCCCGTCGTCCTGCTTGTAGGCGGTCTCGTGCTCCTCGTCGACGATGATGAGGCCGAGATCCGCGTAAGGCAGGAACAGGGCCGAGCGGGCGCCCGCCACCACCTTCACGTCGCCCGCCGCGATGGCCGTGTAGAGCCGCTCGCGCCGGCGCCCCGTGACGCCCGAATGCCAGGTAGCGGGCTTGACCCCGAACCGGGCCGCGAAGCGGTCCAGGAACTGCGCCGTCAGGGCGATCTCGGGCATGAGGATCAGGGCCTGCCGGCCGGTGCGGACGGCCTCGGCCACGGCCTCGAAATACACCTCCGTCTTGCCGGATCCCGTGACGCCTTCGAGAAGAATCACGGGCGGATGCTCCTCGGCCATGGCGGCGACAATCTCCTCGGCCGCCGCCTTCTGCCCGTCGGACAGGGCCGTGTGGCCGAAACCCGGGTTGGGCGTCTCGGCGACGGGCTCGGCCAGCAGGGTGACCGTCTCGAGGGTTCCCTCGTCGATGAGCCCGTCGACGACGCCGTTGCTCACACCGGCCGCATGCGCGAGCTCGCTCTTGAGCCGCACCGCTCCGTCCTTGGCAACCTCGATCACCTTCTGCCGGGCCGGCGTCAGGCGCTTCGGCAGGGCGCCGGCCAGCCTCACGCCGACGCGGGCCACCTCCTGCCGGTCGGGATCCGGGATCTTGAGCCCCATGGCGAGCGCCGAGCCCTTGGGCGCCAGGGTGTACCAGGCGATCCAGTCCAGGAACTTGCGCATCCTGGGCGACAGGTTCGGCGCCTCGATCACGCCCGTGACCTTCTTCAGGTTGCCGCCCTGCCCCTCGCGCAGACCCCAGACGACGCCGGCCACCTCGCGGTTGGCGAGTGGGACCTGCACCACGTCGCCCTCCTCGAGGGCAAGGCCGTCCGGCACGGCGTAGGAATAGGCCGTGTCCAGCGCCAGCGGGATGAGGACATCGGCGATCTTGGCGGCCATCAGCGGGAGAGCGCGAACGAGGAGAACATGAGCGACAGCTTAGACCCGATTTTGCCTCTCGAACGCAAGTATGGTCCAGCTCACGCCCTGGCGGCCGCGCATGTCGGGAAACGCGTGTCTCGCGAGAAGAGCGAGTCCCAGCGACCCTGCCTGGGATATCAGAGGGTCGATGGGCACCTCGAACATCCTTCGGCCCGCCGGAACCGGTCCTTTTCGGACGGTCATGACGATTCTGCCCCGCGGGGCGAGCAGCTCCGCAAGATGCGGCAAAGCCCGGCTTCGCTCGCCCTCGTCGAGATGCATCCACACGGCCGTCATCAGGATGAGATCGAAACGCTCGCCACCGGCCCGCACCTGCGCCAGATCCGGCAGCCCGTCGTCGATCCAAACGATGGTCGGTTCGGCATGGAGGCGTTGAGCGTGACGGCGCAGCTCGGGCGTGGGCTCGACCGCATGGACCCGGAAGCCGCGCCGCGCCAGGGCCGCGGCATCGCGGCCCGTGCCGGCTCCGATGTCGAGGGCCCTGCCCGGCTCGGGCAGCAAATCGAGCACGGGACGATAGAGATCCTCGAAAACGAGGCTCTCGTAGGTCTCCACGAGACCGTCGGCCTCTTCGCCATACCCTTGGGTCCCCGGAAGGCTCATTCTGTCCTGGCTCACGCGCGGTCTCCCTGTTGGACTGACCGGGATCTTATCCCATCCGGTCGCGATGGGGCGTCGGTGCTTCACGTTTTGGCAAGGCGGCGAAGCGATACTGGGACCGTGACGGACGCAACGAATTCATCCTCCGTGCTCGATCTCGTTCTCCCCGGGGCGGATGACACCCGCCGCGAGGCGATGGCTTGGCTCGCCTCGCTGGCCAAGGAGCGGCGGCTCTCGGCGAAGACAGTCGAGGCCTACGCCCGAGATCTGCGCCAGTTCCTGGCCTTTCTGACCAACCATCTCGGCGAGCCGCCGAGCGTGAAGGGCATCCTGGGCCTGAAGCCCCTCGACATCCGCGCCTTCCTGGCCGCCCGGCGCATGGATCAGGTCGGCAGCCGCTCGCTCATGCGCCAGCTCGCCGCCCTGCGCTCCTTCGCCCGCCATCTGGAGCGGGAGGGCTTTGGGACGGCCTCGGCCTTCGCGGCAATCCGAACGCCCAAAGTGGACAAGAACCTGCCCCGTCCCCTCTCCGCCTCCGCGGCCGTCGCCGTGACGGATGTCGAGACGCGGATCTCGGAGAGCCGCAAGGCCTGGATCCTGGCCCGGGACGCCGCCGTGCTGTCGCTGCTCTACGGCGCGGGCCTGCGCATTTCCGAGGCGCTCGGGCTGCAGCGCCGGGACGCCCCGGTCGCTGGAATCGACACCGTCACGGTGACCGGCAAGGGCGGCAAGATGCGCAGCGTGCCGGTCATCCCGCCGATCCAGAGGGCCGTGGAGACGTATCTGCAACTCTGCCCTTACGCGATTCCGCCAGAGGGTCCGCTCTTCGTCGGCGCTCGGGGCGGGCCACTCTCGCCGCGCATCATCCAGCTCGCCGTGGAGGAGCTGCGAGGCGCCCTCGGCCTGCCGGACAGCGCCACGCCCCATGCCCTGCGCCATTCCTTCGCGACGCATCTTCTCGCCAAGGGCGGCGACCTGCGCGGCATCCAGGAGCTCCTGGGCCATGCCTCGCTCTCGACCACCCAGCTCTACACGAAGGTCGACGCCGCCCGCCTCATGGACGCCTTCAACGCGGCCCATCCGCGGGCCAGGGTGAAGAGCTAGAGCTCTTACTCTGCCGCCACGGGCTGGGCCAGCAGCTGCCGGGCCGCGGGGCCGATGTCTCCGGCCGTCCAGTGGGGACGGCAGACGGACACGTAGCGACCTTCGCCGCCGATCTCGACCACCTCGCCCGAGCGCACGGCCTCGCCGTTGCGGTCGTATTTCAGGATCATCGTGGCCTTGCGGCCGCAATGGCAGAGCTGCTTGATCTCCTGAAAATCGTCCGCCAGGGCCATCAGGGCCACGATCGCGTCGCTGAACAGGGTGCCGTAGACGTTGTTCTTGAGCCCATAGGCCATGACGGGGATCCTCAGCTCGTCGACAATCCAGGCTAGCTGGCGGATCTGGTCCGCCGTCATGAACTGGACCTCGTCGATGAGCACCGCCGTCACCGGCCGCCTGGCATGCTCCGCCGCCACGAGGGCGTCGATGGCGTCTTCCTTCCGCAGGGGAGTCGCGTCGGCCTCGAGACCGAGGCGCGACTTGACCTTGCCGATGCCGAACCGGTCGTCGATCACGCTCGTGAACAGCAGCACATGGCCGCCGTTCTCGATGTAATTGTAGCGGACCTGCAGGAGATGGGTGGTCTTGCCTGCGTTCATCACCGAGTAGAGGAAGTGGAGCTTTGCCATCCGGCAATCCTACATGTGGATCGCGCGCTTTTCGACCGCGAGAGCTGCTTCCTTCACAGCTTCCGCCAGAGTCGGATGCGCATGGCAGGTGCGGGCCATGTCCTCGGACGATCCCCCGAACTCCATGGTGATCGCCGCCTCGTGGATGAGGTTGCCGGCTTCCGGGCCGATGATGTGGACGCCCAGCACCTTGTCGGTGGCGGCATCGGCCAAGATCTTCACGAATCCGTCCGTGGTGCGGTTGACCTTGGCGCGGCCATTGGCCGTGAACGGGAACTTGCCGGCGTTATAGGCGGTTCCGGCCGCCTTCAGTTCCTCCTCGGTCTTGCCGATGGAGGCGACCTCGGGGAACGTGTAGACCACGCTGGGGATCACGTCGTAGTTCACATGGCCCGCCTTGCCGGCGATGATTTCCGCAACGGCAACACCCTCGTCCTCGGCCTTGTGGGCAAGCATGGGGCCGGCGATCACGTCGCCGATGGCGTAGATGCCCGTGACGTTGGTGGAGAAATGCGCATCCGTCTGGATGCGGCCGCGATTGTCGAGCTGAACGCCCACGCGATCGAGGCCGAGCCCCTGCGTGTAGGGCACGCGGCCGATGGCGACCAGCACCACGTCGGCCTCGATGGTCTCGGAGCTGCCGCCGGCGGCCGGCTCGAAGGTGAGCGTCACGCCGCTGCCGGTCTTCTCCACCTTGGTGACCTTGGAGCCGAGCTTGAACTGGAAGCCCTGCTTGGTGAGGATGCGCTGGAAGTTCTTGGCGACCTCGCCGTCCATGCCAGGCAGGATGCGGTCGAGATATTCAACCACCGTCACCTCGGAGCCGAGGCGGCGCCACACGGAGCCGAGCTCGAGGCCGATCACGCCGGCGCCGATGACCACGAGACGCTTCGGAACGCTCTCGAGCTCCAGCGCACCCGTGGACGAGACCACGACCTTCTCGTCGATCTCGATGCCTGGCAGGCGCGTCACGTCGGAGCCCGTTGCGATGATGATGTTCTTCGTCTCGAGCATCTGGTTCGAGCCGTCCTCCGACGTCACCTCGACCTGGCCCGGAGCCGCGATGCGCGCGGTGCCGATGAAGGCGTCGATCTTGTTCTTCTTGAGCAGGAACTCGACGCCCTTGGTGTTGCCGTCGACGCCCTCCTGCTTGAAGGACTGCATGGTCTTGAGGTCGAGGGTCGGGGCGGACACGCCGATGCCGAGCCCGGCGAAGTGATCGCGCGCCTCCTCGAACATGTGAGAGGCGTGCAGCAGGGCCTTGGACGGAATGCAGCCCACGTTAAGGCAGGTGCCGCCATGGGTCTTGCGCTTCTCGACGACGGCGGTCTTCAGGCCGAGCTGCGCGGCCCGGATGGCGGCCACGTAGCCGCCGGGGCCGGTGCCGATGACGATGACATCGTAGGACATGGATTTACCCTCGCTGCGTCATCACCGGGTCCGTCCCGGCGATCCCGATGCGGTGAAGCGCGGAGCCTCTCCGATCGAGATGGCCGGGACACGCCCGGCCATGACGGATATGGTGAAAACTTAGAGATCGAGGACGAGGCGGGCCGGATCTTCCAGCGCGTCCTTGACCCGCACGAGGAAGGTGACCGCTTCCTTGCCGTCGACGATGCGGTGATCGTAGGAGAGCGCGAGATACATCATCGGGCGCACGACGATCTGGCCATTGCGGACAACCGGGCGATCCTCGATGCGGTGCATGCCGAGAATGCCCGATTGCGGCGCGTTGAGGATCGGCGTCGACATGAGCGAGCCGTAGATGCCGCCGTTGGTGATCGTGAAGGTGCCGCCCTGCATCTCATCGATGGACAGCTTGCCGTCGCGGGCGCGGCGGCCGAAATCGGCGATCTTCTTCTCGATGCCGGCGACAGACAGGTCGTCCGCATCACGCACGACCGGGACCACGAGGCCCTTCTCGGTGCCGACCGCGATGCCGATGTGGTAGTAGTTCTTGTAGACGAGGTCCTGCCCGTCGATCTCGGCATTGACGGCCGGAACGTCCTTGAGGGCCTGGATCACCGCCTTGGTGAAGAAGCCCATGAAGCCGAGCTTGGTGCCGTGCTTCTTCTCGAACACGTCCTTGTACTGGCTGCGCAGGTTCATCACCGCGCTCATGTCCACGTCATTGAACGTGGTCAGCATGGCGGCGGTGTTCTGAGCGTCCTTGAGGCGGCGCGCGATGGTCTGGCGCAGCTTCGTCATCTTCACGCGCTCTTCCCGCTCGGCATCGACTGGAGCCGAGGGGGCGCGGACCTGGACCGGGGCGGCCTGCGCGGGCGCCGCAGCGCCGCCCGTGGCGATGGCCGCGAGCATGTCGCCCTTGGTCACGCGGCCGTCCTTGCCGGTGCCGGGAACGCCCGCCGGACTGACGCCGCTTTCGGCCGCGAGACGGGCCACGGCCGGTCCGTTGTCCCTGGACGCGCCGGCAGGAGCGGCCGCCGGAGCCGGGGCCGGCGCCGGAGCGGAAGCAGCCTTGGGCGCCTCCGCCTTCGGGGCAGCCGCAGGAGCCGCGGCGGCTGCCGCGCCGCCCTCCACGATGGAGCCGAGCACCGCGCCGGGGCTCACCGTCTCGCCGTCCTTGGCCACGATGTCGCCGAGGGTCCCGCTCGCGGGAGCGTTGACCTCGAGCGTCACCTTGTCGGTCTCGAGCTCCAGCACGGGCTCGTCGGCCTTCACGGGATCGCCGGGCTTCTTGAACCAGCGGCCGATGGTGGCCTCTGACACGGATTCGCCAAGGGTGGGTACGCGGATTTCGGTTGCCATGGATTACGCCTTAGGGACGGCCCTTCACAGAGGGTTCGGTTGATGGGTCGTCCGCAGGATGGCCTGCGGGACCAGGTGAATGTCATATCGGAAGCCGCCGCCGCCGGCGATCACGGGGTCGTCGCTCGTGAGGGCGGCCGCCGCGTCGGCGTCCTTCGCATCGATGATGGCGATGCCCCAGATCCCGGCCGGATCGAGCACGGGCCCGACGACCAGGGCGATGCCCCGGTCGGCGAGATCCTGCCAGTACGCCGTATGCTTCTGCATCAGCTCCGCCTCGGACGGCGTCATGTCGCCCGGAAAGGTCGGCCGCGGAGGCAGAAGCTTGCAGAGATGGATCGGCACGGGTCGGGTCTCCGGTCGCGTCAGGCCGCGTAGGCCTCGTCGAGGAAGGCCTGCAGCTGGGCGGTGTGCTTGGACATGAGGCCCGTCGCCGTGGCCGCGGAGGCGGGACGTCCCACGTAGCGGGGGCGGTCCACCTTCGAGCCGGCCGTCTTGAGCACCCATTCGAGATAGGGCTCGACGAAGGTCCAGGAGCCCATGTTCTTGGGCTCTTCCTGGCACCACACCACGTCGGCCTTCTTGAAGCGGGAGAGCTCGGCCGCCACGGACTTGGCCGGGAACGGATAGAGCTGCTCGACGCGCAGCAGGTAGACGTCGTCGATGCCCCGCTTCTCGCGCTCCTCGAGCAGGTCGTAATAGACCTTGCCCGTGCAGATCACCACGCGCCGGATCTTGTCGTCCTTCACCAGCTTGATGCCCTCGCGCCCGAGCTGCGCGTCGTCCCGCAGCACGCGGTGGAAGGAGGTCCCCTCCGCGATGTCGGCGAGGCTCGACGTGCAGCGCTTGTGGCGCAGCAGCGACTTCGGCGTCATCAGGATCAGCGGCTTGCGGAAGTCGCGCTTCAGCTGACGACGCAGGATGTGGAAGTAGTTCGACGGAGTCGAGCAGTATCCGACCTGCATGTTGTCCTCGGCGCACATCTGCAGCCAGCGCTCGAGACGGGCGGAGGAATGCTCCGGACCCTGGCCCTCGTAGCCGTGCGGCAGCAGGCACACGAGACCCGACATGCGCAGCCACTTGCGCTCGCCGCTGGAGATGAACTGGTCGAACACCACCTGCGCGCCGTTGGCGAAGTCGCCGAACTGGGCTTCCCACAGGGTCAGCGCGTTGGGCTCAGAGAGCGTATAGCCGTACTCGAAGCCCAGCACCGCCTCTTCCGAGAGCATCGAGTTGATGACCTCGTAGCGGGCCTGGTTCTCGCTGATGTGGTTGAGGTTGGTGTAGCGCTCCTCGTTCTCCTGGTCGGTGAGAACCGTGTGGCGCTGCGAGAAGGTGCCGCGCTCCACGTCCTGGCCGGAGAGGCGCACGCGATGGCCTTCGAGCAGGAGCGAACCGAAGGCGAGCGCCTCGGCCATGGCCCAGTCGAGCCCCTCGCCGGTCTCCAGCATCTTCTTCCGGTTGTCGAGGAAGCGCTGGATCGTGCGATGGAGATGGAAGCCCTCCGGGATCGTCGTGAGCGCCTTGCCGATCTGCTGCAGGGTCTCGACCGACACGCCGGTCTGGCCGCGGCGCGGATCGTCCTGATCCTCGCGCACGGCCTTCAGGCCGGACCAGCGGCCATCGAGCCAGTCGGCCTTGTTGGGCTTGTAATTGGACGCGATGTCGAACTCGGCGTCGAGCTTCGAGCGCCAGCTAGACTTCATCTCCTCGACCTCGGCCTCGGTGACGACCCCCTCCGTAACGAGCTTCTTGGAGTAGAGCTCGACGATCGCCGGATGCGACCGGATCTTGCGGTACATGAGCGGCTGGGTGAAGGCCGGCTCGTCGCCCTCGTTGTGGCCGAAGCGGCGGTAGCAGAACATGTCGATGACGACGGGCTTCTGGAAGCGCTGGCGGTACTCCGCCGCCACCTTGGCGGCGAACACCACGGCCTCCGGGTCGTCGCCGTTCACGTGGAAGATCGGCGCCTCGACCATCTTGGCCACGTCCGACGGATAGGGCGAGGAGCGCGAGAAGCGCGGATCGGTGGTGAAGCCGATCTGGTTGTTGATGATGAAGTGGATCGAGCCACCCGTGCGGTGCCCGCGCAGGCCGGACAGTCCCAGGCACTCCGCCACCACGCCCTGGCCGGCGAAGGCCGCGTCGCCATGGATCAGGAGCGGCATCACCGCGCCGCGGTTCTCCGGCGTGCAGCCGTGCTGGTCCTGCTTGGCCCGGACCTTGCCGAGCACCACGGGATCGACGATCTCGAGGTGGGACGGGTTGGCGGTCAGCGACAGGTGGACGTTGTTGCCGTCGAATGTACGGTCGGAAGAGGCGCCGAGATGGTACTTCACGTCGCCCGAGCCTTCCACGTCGTCGGGCGCGAAGGAACCGCCCTTGAACTCGTGGAACAGGGCCCGGTGCGGCTTGCCCATCACCTGGGTGAGCACGTTGAGGCGGCCGCGATGGGCCATCCCGAGCACGATCTCCTGCACGCCGAGATTGCCGCCGCGCTTGATGATCTGCTCGAGCGCCGGGATCAGCGACTCGCCGCCGTCCAGACCGAAGCGTTTGGTGCCGGTATAGCGGACATCCAGGAACTTCTCGAAGCCTTCCGCCTCGACGAGCTTGTTGAGGATGGCGCGCTTGCCTTCCTTGGTGAAGGTGATCTCCTTATCTGGACCTTCGATGCGCTCCTGGATCCAGGCCTTCTCGACCGGATCGGAGATGTGCATGAACTCGACGCCGAGCGTCTGGCAATAGGTGCGCTCCAGGATCGCCACGATCTCGCGGATCGTGCCGAACTCGAGGCCGAGCACGTTGTCGAGGAAGATCTTGCGGTCCCAGTCGGCTTCCGTGAAGCCATAATGAGACGGATGCAGCTCCTGATCGTTCGGACGGGGATTGATGTCGAGCGGGTCGAGCTTCGCATGCAGGTGGCCGCGCACCCGATAGGCGCGGATCAACATGATGGCGCGGATGGAATCGCGGGTCGCCTGCTGCACGTCGATCTGGCTGATCTCGACGCCCTTGGCCTGCGCCTTCGCCTTGATCTTGTCGCCGACCGCCTTCTCGACCTGGGCCCAGTTGCCGTCGAGGGCGGAGACGAGTTCGCCATTGGCGTGGATCGGCCAGTTGGGCTTCTCCCAGGACGGGCCGTTGGCCGCCTTCTCGACAGCCTGCTTGTCGTCCTTCAGGGCGCCGAAGAATGCCTGCCACTCGGCATCGACCGAGGAGGGATCCTTCTCGTAGCGGGCCTGCAGATCCTCGATGTAGGAGGCGTTCGCCCCGTAGAGGAAAGCGGTGTTCAGGAAGTTTTCGTTGGCGTCTTGGCGTGCCATGGCAATTGTCGATCCAAATGAGGGACGGCCGCCCCGGCGCCGGGGCGGCCCTGTGCTGGGTTATTGGCCCTTGAGAACCTCGACCAGGGTCTTGCCGAGGCGAGCCGGCGACGGGGACACGCGGATGCCCGCGGCCTCCATGGCGGCGATCTTGTCCTCGGCGCCGCCCTTGCCGCCCGAGATGATGGCGCCCGCATGGCCCATGCGGCGTCCGGGAGGAGCCGTGCGGCCCGCGATGAAGCCGACCATCGGCTTCTTGCGGCCCTTCTTGGCCTCGCGGGCGATGAACTCGGCCGCCTCTTCCTCGGCCGAGCCGCCGATCTCGCCGATCATGACGATCGACTCGGTCTTGGGATCGGACAGGAACATGTCGAGCATCTCGATGAACTCGGTGCCCTTCACCGGGTCGCCGCCGATGCCGACCGCGGTGGTCTGGCCGAGGCCTTCATTGGTGGTCTGGAACACCGCCTCGTAGGTGAGGGTGCCGGAGCGCGACACGATGCCGACGGAGCCGGGCTTGAAGATGTTGGCCGGCATGATGCCGATCTTCGACTCGCCGGCCGTCACGATGCCGGGGCAGTTCGGCCCGATGAGGCGCGACTTGGAGCCTTCCAGCGCCCGCTTCACGCGCACCATGTCGAGCACCGGGATGCCTTCGGTGATGCAGACGATGAGCGGGATCTCGGCCTGGATGGCCTCGCAGATGGCGTCTGCGGCGCCCGGCGGCGGAACGTAGACGACCGAGGCATCGGCGCCGGTCTTCTCGCGCGCTTCCATGACCGTGTCGAACACGGGCAGGTTCAGGTGCGTCGAGCCGCCTTTGCCCGGCGAGGTGCCGCCGACCATCTTGGTCCCATAGGCGATGGCCTGCTCGGAGTGGAAGGTCCCGTTCTTGCCGGTGAAGCCCTGGCAGATGACCTTGGTGTTCTTGTCGATGAGGATGGACATCAGCTCGAAACCTTACTTTCCGCCGCGCACGGCGTTCACGATCTTCTGGGCGGCGTCGTCGAGGTCGTCCGCCGGGATCACGTTGAGGCCGGATTCGCGGATGATCTGCTTGCCCTCTTCGACGTTCGTGCCCTCGAGGCGCACCACCAGGGGAACCTGCAGGCCGACGGTCTTCACGGCGGCGATCACGCCGCGGGCGATGACGTCGCACTTCATGATGCCGCCGAAGATGTTGACCAGGATGCCCTTCACGTTCGGGTCGGCCGTGATGATCTTGAACGCTGCCGTCACCTTCTCCTCGGACGCGCCGCCGCCGACATCGAGGAAGTTCGCCGGCTCCTCGCCGTAGAGCTTGATGATGTCGAGCGTCGCCATGGCGAGGCCGGCGCCGTTGACCATGCACCCGATGGTGCCGTCGAGCGCGATATAGGCGAGGTCGAACTTCGAGGCCTCGATCTCCTTCTCGTCCTCTTCCGTGAGGTCGCGCAGCTCCATCACCTCGGGGTGACGGTAGAGGGCGTTCGAGTCGAACGAGATCTTGGCGTCCAGGCACTTGAGGTGCTGGTCCTTGGTGACGATGAGCGGGTTGATCTCCAGCATCTCCATGTCCTTCGCGATGAAGGCCTTGTAGAGCTTGGTCACCAAGTCCTCGGCTTCCTTGGCGAGCGACCCTTTGAGGCCGAGCGCCTTGGCGACCGTGCGGCCATGGTGAGGCATCACGCCGGTCGCCGGATCAACCGAAAAGGTCAGAATCTTCTCGGGGGTGTCGTGGGCCACCTGCTCGATGTCCATGCCGCCTTCCGTCGAGACGACGAAAGCGACCTGGCCGGTGGCGCGGTCGACGAGCATCGACAGGTAGAGCTCGGTGTCGATATCGGAGCCATCCTCGATGTAGAGGCGGTTGACCTGCTTTCCGGCCTCGCCGGTCTGGATCGTCACAAGGGTGTTGCCGAGCATCTGCTTGGCGAATTCCTTGACCTCTTCGACGGACTTGGCGAGGCGCACGCCGCCCTTCTCGCCGGCGGCGGCTTCCTTGAACTTGCCCTTGCCGCGGCCGCCCGCATGGATTTGGGACTTCACGACCCAGAGCGGTCCGCCGAGTTCCTTGGCGGCGGCCTCTGCCTCGTCGGCCGAGAAGATGGCCTTGCCGCGGGAGACGGGCAGGCCGAATTCCTTCAGGACTGCCTTGCCTTGATATTCATGGATGTTCATCTGTTTTCCTCTTCGTCATGCCTGGGCTTGGCCCGGGCATCCACGCCTTTTGCAGCGTGGCGAGTGAAGACGTGGATGGCCGGCACAGGGCTGGCCATGACGCGAATGGGTTAGGCGAGGGCCGAGTTGATCTGCTTGCAGGCGTCGACGAGACCCTGCACCGAGGCGACGGACTTCTCGAACATGGCCTTCTCGTCGGCCGAGAACTCGACCTCGACGATGCGCTCGACGCCGTTCTCGCCGATCACGATCGGCACGCCCACGAACATATCCTTCACGCCGTACTGGCCGTTGAGATAGGCCGCGCAGGGCAGGACGCGCTTCTTGTCCTTGAGGTAGCTTTCGGCCATCGCGATCGCCGAGGCGGCGGGCGCGTAAAAGGCGGATCCGGTCTTGAGCAGGTTGACGATCTCGCCGCCGCCCTTGCGGGTGCGCTCGACCATGGCGTCGAGCTTACCTTGAGAGGTCCAGCCCATCTTCACCAGGTCGGGCAGCGGGACGCCGGCGACCGTGGAATAGCGCACCAGCGGCACCATGTCGTCGCCGTGACCGCCGAGCACGAAGGCGGTCACGTCCTCGACCGACACGTTGAACTCTTCGGCCAGGAAGTGGCGGAAGCGGGCCGAGTCCAGCACGCCGGCCATGCCGACAATCTTGTTTTGCGGCAGGCCGGAGAACTTCTGGAGCGCCCACACCATGGCGTCGAGCGGGTTGGTGATGCAGATGACGAAGGCGTTCGGGGCGTATTGCTTGATGCCGTTGCCGACCGCTTCCATGACCTTCAGGTTGATGCCGATCAAGTCGTCGCGGCTCATGCCGGGCTTGCGCGGCACGCCGGCCGTCACGATGATCACGTCGGCGCCTTCGATGGCCGCGTAGTCGTTGGCGCCCTTGTACCTGGCGTCGAACCCGTCGACCGGCGCGGATTCGGCGATGTCGAGACCTTTGCCCTGGGGAATGCCTTCCGCGATATCGAAGAGAACGACGTCGCCGAGTTCCTTCAAGCCGACGAGATGGGCAAGCGTTCCGCCGATCTGGCCTGCACCGATGAGCGCGATCTTTTTCCGGGCCATGGTCTGTCCTTGGTTTTTGGCATGAGCCTTTTTTGAGGTGGCGCTGTTTGCCATGAGAGATGGGCCGTCATCAAGCGACCAAAAGGTTAACGGGTCCGGCTTTGACCCGTCGGAAAAGTCTCGACAAGCTTAACGGTTCGAAAAGTCTTCATGATTACAGGATCTTGACTGCTCGAGAAGGGTCGGAATTTTTCTGTTACATTTTTTGCAAATTGTAACTGGCGTTATACGCTACCGTTCGCCAGGGCTCTCAGGACGACCCGGATCATGGTGGCGAGACGCTGGTCGAGGATGGTCTGAGGGACCTCCGCATCGAGACGAACCGTAAGCGGATTGATGAAGCGGTAGACGGAATCGGTCACGAAGGAATGAGCCTTCTCGCGGTCCCGGGGGTCGAACTTGCCCGTCGTGATCCCCTCGTCGAGCACCCGGTCGATCAGCACACGCATCCGGGACCGGTGCTTGCGGATCAGAGGACGGGCGGTCTCGGTGGCCGTGCAATAGACGTCGAAGAGATGCCGGTCTTCCTTCAGGAGATCCCGGTGAATCCGGGCCCAGGCCTGGATCAGGCGCTCCAGCTTGTCGTCGGCGGGATCCGGGGAATCCGCGATGTCCGCGATGGTCGCCTCCATCCGCCGCAGCCATTGCCCGGCCACCGCGTCGATGAGAGCCGCCTTGCTGGCGAAGTAGCGGTAGACGTTGGCATGGGTCATGCCCGCGGCATCGGCGATGCCGACGACAGTGACGTGCCTGGGGCCATGTTCCTTGAGCTGGTGCGCCGCGATGGCGAGAAGGCGGGTGTCGGCGGGGGCGGTCTCGGTCGACCGCACGGCTGCGCCGGAGGGCCGCTTCATGTCTCGGCGAGCCCCGTGGTGCTGCCTGAGGCTTCCGAATCCGAGCGGCCATGCGGCAGGGACAGGTATTCCTCCGAGCGCATCTCGATGAGCCGGGACACCGTGCGGTCGAACTCGAACGCCTCGCGCCCGGTATCGGCGTGATAGAGCTCATGCACCTCTGCCTCGGCCGAGGCCAGGAGCTTCACGTGGGCATCGTAGAGGGCGTCGATGAGCAGGATGAAGCGCTTCGCTTCGTTGCGGCGCTCGAGGGACATCGTCGGGATGTTCTCGAGAATGACCGTGTGGAACGCCTCCGCCAGCGCGAGGTAATCGGCGGCGCCGAGCGGCTTGGAGCAGAGATCCCCGAAGGCGAAGCGCGCCACGCCGCCGGCGGCCTGCGGCACCTCTACGGGATGTCCCTTGACGGTCATCACCAGGGACTTGCCCTGCTCGCGTCCCGTCAGGCTCTTGAACGCCCGGGTCAGGGCCGCATGGGCGTGCTCGTCGGCCGGCGTGTAGAAGACCGGGCTGCCGGCGAGCTTTTCGAGCCGGAAATCGGTGCGGGATTCGAGCTTCACCACGGCCATCCGCTCCTGCAGCAGCCCGATGAAAGGCAGGAAGAGCGAGCGGTTCAGGCCACCCTCGTAGAGCCGGTCCGGCTCCACGTTGGAGGTGGCCACCACCACCACGCCCCGGGCGAACAGGGCCGTGAACAGGCGCCCGAGGATCATAGCGTCGGCGATATCCGTGACGGTGAACTCGTCGAAGCACAGCACCCAGGCCTCGTCGGCGAGCGCCTCCGCCACCGGGCCGATGGGATCGTCGCCCGAGACCTGGCCGGTTTTCAGCTTCTGCCGGTAGTCGTGGATGCGCCCGTGCACGTCGGCCATGAAGGCGTGGAAATGGACCCGGCGCTTGCGCCGGACCGGGAGCGCCTCGAAGAACAGGTCCATCAGCATGGTCTTGCCGCGCCCGACGGAGCCCCAGACGTAGAGCCCCTTCGGCGGCGCGCTGCTCTTCTGGCCGAAGAGCCAGCCGAGGGCGCTGGGCTTGCGGGCCAGCCGATGGTTGGCGAGGCTCTCGGCCAGCGCCTGGAGCCGCTTGAGCAGGGAAACCTGGGCCGGATCGCGTTCGATGGCGCCGGACGTGACCAGGGCGTTGTAGCGGGCCGTGATGGATTGGGGCGAGGAGAAGGAGGTGTCGTTCACGGGATGATCGATACCCCTCCGGGCCCTGCAGCGCAAACGTCTTCGGGCCGGGCGCTTCGAAAAGTCGGCCCGTTCCGGCGCCGGACCGGCCGAGCGCTACTGCCGTTGTCACCGGCCTCGCGCCGGTGATCCCAACCAAGAGAAGCTCGGCGCCTGACCGGACCGGGATGGCCGGATAAGCCCGGCCATGACGTCGGAGGATCATTCACCAAGGGCGGGTCGGTTTTGCCGGCCGATCAGCGCGAGAGGGAGAGCGGCGCGCCGGACTTGGCGAGAACGCCGCTGAGGGACGAGGACGAGCCGCGCAGGCGCGCCGTCACGGCACCGCCGGTCTGGTAGAGATAGACTTCTCCGTCCCGGTAGTCCCAGGCATTGACCTTGGACAGGTCCTGGTTCGAGCAGCCGGAAGCGGAGGCCCGATAGAGATCGAGAGCGGGCGAGCTCGACAACTGGACCCGACAGGAGCCCCCGGACGTCTGGACGCTCCAGTTGCCGACCATCGCGGTGCGGCTCGCGGGAGCCGCCGCAGGTGCGGGAGCCGGCGCCCCGATGGTCGGGGGCGGGGGCGCGGGCGGAAGGCCGGCGATGTCGGTTCCGCCGGCCGGGGGAGTCGTCACGTCGGGTGCGACGGGTGCGCCGGCGAGCGGGGGCAGCGGCGCCGCCTCGACTGGTCCCGACGGCACGGCCTCGACGGGCGGAACCTCGGTGATCGGCGCCGCCGCTGCGCTGCGGGTCGGGGGTCCGCCGAGCCGCGTGGAGGAGCACGCCCCGAGCGCCAGGGCGGAGCAGATTACAGCGGTCGTCAGCCAGACAGGCTTCGTCATCTTGGTCCTCGCGGGCATGGCCGTCCCTTCGGACGGGTTATGACGGCCCAGGCTACGGGAAGGAATATGAACCCAGGCCAACATGGTTCCGGCTTCGACATATGGGATCGGCGGAGACAAAAAAAGGCGCCCGAGGCGCCTTTTTGTGGGATTGTTGCATGGAAGCGTCACACGACTCGCGCGATCATCATCTTCTTGACCTCGGCGATCGCCTTGGCCGGGTTGAGGCCTTTGGGGCAGGTATTGGCGCAGTTCATGATCGTGTGGCAGCGGTAGAGCCGGAACGGATCGTGCAGATTGTCGAGCCGGTCGCCGGTGTTCTCGTCGCGGCTGTCGATCAGCCAGCGATAGGCCTGGAGCAGGGCCGCCGGTCCCAGGAAGCGGTCACCGTTCCACCAGTAGCTTGGGCAGGAGGTAGTGCAGCAGGCGCAGAGAATGCACTCGTAGAGCCCATCGAGCTTGGAGCGCTCCTCCGGGGTCTGGCGCCACTCGGTCTCGGGCGCGGGCGTCTCCGTCTGGAGCCAGGGCTCGACCGAGGCGTGCTGAGCGAAGAAGCTCGTCAGGTCGGGCACTAGATCCTTGAGCACCGGCATGTGCGGCAGAGGATAGATCTTGATCGAGTCCGACGCGCAATCGTCGATGCCCAGCGTGCAGGCCAGCGTGTTGCCGCCCATGATGTTCATGGCGCAGGAGCCGCAGATCCCCTCACGGCAGGAGCGACGGAAGACCAGCGTCGAATCGACGTTGTTCTTGATCCACAGGAGCGCGTCGAGAACCATCGGGCCGCAATCGTCCCGGTCGACGTAATAGGTGTCGATGCGCGGGTTCTGCCCGTCGTCCGGGTTCCAGCGGTAGATGCGGAATTCCTGGACGTTCGAAGCCCCTTCCGGCTTCGGCCAGGTCTGGCCTTCGGTGTACTTGGAGTTTTTGGGAAGCGTGAACTGAGCCATCGTTTTCGTCTTCCTTAGTACACGCGAGCCTTGGGCTCGATGTACTGGATGTCGTTCGACATGGTGTAGGTGTGCACCGGGCGGTAATCGAGGGTCACCTTGTGCGAGGTGTCGTCGAGCCAGGCGAGCGTGTGCTTCATCCAGTTCTTGTCGTCGCGCTCGGTGAAGTCCTCGCGGGCATGGGCGCCGCGAGATTCCTCACGGTTCGCCGCGCCCTCCATGGTGACGACCGCCTGGCCGATCAGGTTGTCGAACTCCAGCGTCTCGAGGAGATCGGTGTTCCAGATCAGGGAACGGTCCGTGACCTTGATGTCGGCGGCCGCGTTCCACACGTCGTGGATGAGCTTCCTGCCCTCTTCCAGAACCTCGCCCGTGCGGAACACCGCGCAATTGTTCTGCATGGTCTTCTGCATCTGCAGGCGCAGATCCGCCGTCGAGGTCGAGCCGTTGGCGTAGCGGAACTTGTCGAGGCGCGAGAGCGAGAGCTCGTCGGCGTTCTTGGGCAGGTCCGCGTGACGGGCGTTGGGCTCCAGGATCTCGGCGCAGCGCAGGCCCGCCGCGCGGCCGAACACCACGAGGTCGATCAGCGAGTTCGACCCGAGGCGGTTCGCCCCGTGCACGGACACGCAGGCCGCTTCGCCGAGCGCCATCAGGCCCGGCACCACCGTGTCCGGGTTGCCGTTCTTCAGGGTCAGCACCTCGCCGTGATAGTTCGTCGGGATGCCGCCCATGTTGTAGTGGACAGTCGGCAGGACCGGGATCGGCTCCTTCGTCACGTCGACGCCGGCGAAGATCTTGGCGCTCTCCGAGATGCCCGGCAGGCGCTCGTGCAGGATCTTGGGATCGAGGTGGTCGAGATGGAGATAGATGTGGTCCTTGTTCTTGCCGACGCCGCGGCCGGCGCGGATCTCCATGGTCATGGCGCGCGAGACCACGTCACGGGAGGCGAGGTCCTTGGCGGACGGCGCATAGCGCTCCATGAAGCGCTCGCCTTCCGAGTTGGTGAGATACCCGCCCTCGCCGCGCGCGCCCTCGGTGATGAGGCAGCCCGAGCCGTAGATGCCGGTCGGATGGAACTGCACGAACTCCATGTCCTGCAGCGGCAGGCCGGCGCGCAGCACCATGGCGTTGCCGTCGCCCGTGCAGGTATGGGCCGAGGTGGCGGAGAAATAGGCGCGTCCATAGCCGCCCGTGGCCAGGATCGTCATGTGGGCGCGGAAGCGGTGGATCTCGCCGGTGGACTGGTTGAGGGCCACGACGCCGACGCAGCGGCCGTCGGAATCCATCATCAGGTCGAGGGCGAAATACTCGATGAAGAAGTTGGTCTGGTTCTTCACCGCCTGGCCGTAGAGGGTGTGCAGGATCGCATGGCCCGTACGGTCGGCGGCCGCGCAGGTGCGCTGCGCCGTGCCCTTGCCGAAATCGGTCGTCATGCCGCCGAAGGGGCGCTGGTAGATCTTGCCCTCGGCCGTGCGGGAGAAGGGAACGCCCCAGTGCTCGAGCTCGTAGACCGCCGCAGGCGCGTTGCGCACGAGGTACTCGATGGCATCCTGGTCGCCGAGCCAGTCCGAGCCCTTGACGGTGTCGTACATGTGCCAGCGCCAGTCGTCCGGCCCCATATTGCCCAGCGACGCCGAGATGCCGCCCTGAGCGGCCACCGTATGCGAGCGGGTCGGGAACACCTTGGTGATGCAGGCGGTGCGGAGGCCAGCCTGCGAGCAGCCGACGGTGGCGCGAAGACCCGCGCCGCCCGCACCCACGATCACCACGTCGAAGGTGTGGTCGATAATGGTATAGGCCTTGCCGTTGACGGCGGCGCCGTTCGTTGCTTGAGCCATGTGAGAATTCCTTAAGCGAGGATGCGGCCGAGGCTGACCTTGAGGATGGCGTAGAGGCACGCCACCGCGATGATCACGGCATAAAAATTGTTGGCCATGGTGGCGGCGATCTTCTGGCCCTTGTGATGGACGTAGTCCTCGATGACGATCTGCATGCCGAGCCGCATGTGGTTCGTGACCGAGAGCACCGCGAGGATCAGGATGATCGCGACCAGCGGATGCGAGATGACGGCGATCGCGTCCTGGTAGGAGGGCGAGGCGGCAAGCGCCGCCACGATGATCACGAAGGAAATGATCAGGGGGACGTTCGACACCGCCGTGACGCGGTGGATCCACCAATGCTCGACCCCGTGCCCGGAGGCCCCGAGGCCCTTCACGCGGGCGAGCGGGGTGCGCATGGAAACGCGGGTATCAGCCCTGTTGTCGGCCATGTGTCCTTCTCCTTAGAACGCGATGAAGGCGACGATCCAGATCGCCAGAGTAAGGGCGACCGAGCCGATGAGGGTGAAGCGGGCCATGTTGATGCGCTGGGCCGGCTCCATGCCATGGCCGAAATCCCACACCAGGTGGCGCACGCCGCCCAGCATGTGGTGCATGAGGATCCAGGTGTAGACGAACAGGATCAGATACCCGAGAGGCGAGCCGAAGAACCACTGCACCGCATCGAAAGCGGAGGGCCCGGAGGCGAGCGCCACGAGCCAGATGGCGAACAGCGCGATGCCGCCGTAGAGGGCGACGCCCGTGATGCGGTGGGCGACGGACATCGCCATCGTCCAGCTCCACCGGTAGATCTGAAGATGCGGGGACAGGGGCCGCGGGGCCACTTTCGCCTCAGCCATGGTGTTCACTCCTGATCGGCGACGTCGGCCGCCCGTAGTTTGGAATGGTTCGTAACGGAAGCGCGGCAACACCGCAATGCACCTTCTGCCGAACGCGCGGCAACCGGCACACTTCGTCAGCCGCGAAGTTTGCTCTAGGCTCGCTTATCGCACAATTTCTAATTATTCTTATCTCCCTTCGCGGTTGACGAAGGAAACCTATGCAATTCGATTTGACGGACCTGAGCCTCTTCCGCCACGTCGTCGAGGCCGGCAGTATCACCCACGGGGCCGAACGGGCCCATCTGGCGCTGGCGGCGGCAAGCACCCGCATCCGCAACATGGAAAAGTCCCTCGGCGCTCCCCTCCTTCTGCGAACCCGCGCCGGCGTGACTCCGACGCCAGCCGGCCGGACCCTGCTCCAACATGCCCGCACCCTCCTCGCCCAGGCGGAGCGCCTGCGGGAGGATTTGGGCTCCTACACGGGCGGATTGACCGGACAGATCCGGATCCTCTCCAACACCAATGCCCTCACGGAGTTCCTGCCCGAGGCCCTCGGCGCCTTCCTGGCCGAGCACCCGCAGGTCTCCATCGACCTGGAGGAGCGCCTCAGCGACGAGATCGTCGGCCTGATCGCGGAGGGCGTCGGGGATCTCGGCATCGTGGCCGGCACCGTCGATACGGGCCGGCTGGAGACCTACCCGTTCCGCAGCGACCGATTCGTGCTCGTGGTGCCGAAAAGCCATTCTCTGGCCGTCCGCGCCAGCATTCCCTTCGCCGAGGTGCTGGAGCACGATTTCGTCGGCCTCGACCGGGCAAGCGCCCTCCAGCGCTTCCTCGCCGGCAAGGCGACGCGCATCGGCAAGCCGATCCGCCTGCGGGTGCAGCTGAGGAGCTTCGACGCCGTCTGCCGCATGGTGGAGGCGGGCGTGGGCCTCGGCATCGTGCCCGAGACCACCGCCCGCCGCGCCGCCCGCACCACAGACATCATTCCGGTCGAACTGGAGGACGCCTGGGCGGCCCGCGACCTCACCCTGTGCATTCGCGCCCTGAAAGACCTGCCGCCTTCGGCGCGGCAATTGGTGGAGCATTTGCGCAAGGAGGCTTGATCCATGTCCCGGCCATCCTCACAACGCCGTGAACAGGGAATAATTCTCCGGCTGAAGCGTCTCTACGACCGTTCGCCCGCACAGCGCGGCAGGACACCAGCAAGGAGGACGCAATGCAGGGATTGGACCGCCTATCGCTTATCGCCATCGGCCTCGTGGCCGTCGCCCCCCTGGGCGGCGCGCAAGCCCAGAGCGCCCAGGGCACCACGTTCTTCGTGACCAGCACCGGCTCCGGCAAGGGCGCGGATCTCGGCGGGCTGGACGGCGCGGACCGGCATTGCCAGACTCTGGCGGAGGCCGCGGGCATTCGCGGCAAGATGTGGCGGGCCTATCTCTCCACGCAGGCGACGGGCGGCGCGACGGCCACCAATGCGAAGGACCGCATCGGCCGGGGTCCCTGGCAGAACGCCAAGGGCGTGGTGATCGCCAAGGACGTGGCGGATCTGCACGGCGCCGGCAACAATCTCACCAAGCAGACGGCGCTGACCGAGAAGGGCGAGCCGGTGAAAGGCCGCGGCGACCAGCCCAACGAGCACGACATGCTCACCGGTTCGCAGCCCGACGGCACCGCCTTCGCGGGCAGCCAGGACATGACCTGCGGCAACTGGACGAAGAGCGGCACGGAGGGAGCGGCCATGCTCGGACACCACGACCGCACGGGCCTCGACGAGTCGCCTCCGGCCAAGTCCTGGAACTCGTCCCACGCGTCCCGCGGCGGCTGCAGCCAGGACGCCCTGAAGGGCACCGGCGGCGCGGGCCTGTTCTACTGCTTCGCGGCGAACTGATCCGCCCCGGATCCGGAAGCGGCATCCGCTGCCGGATCCGATGTTTTAGGCAGCGAAATCCACCGCCGGCATGGCGAGGCCGCGCCGCAGGCAGGCGGCCTCGAGCGTGTTGCGCAGCAGGCACGCGATGGTCATGGGGCCGACGCCGCCGGGCACCGGCGTGATGGCGGACGCGACCCCGGCGGCCTCCGCATAAGCCACGTCGCCGACCACCTTGGTCTTGCCCTCGCCGGCGGCCGGGTTCGGCACTCGGTTGATGCCCACGTCGATCACGATGGCGCCGGGCTTGATCCAGTCGCCGCGCACCATCTCGGGCCGCCCCACGGCCGCCACGAGGAGATCCGCGCCGCGGCACACATCGGCCAGGTCGCGGGTCTTCGAATGGGCCACCGTCACCGTGCAGCTCTGGGCGATGAGCAGCTGCGCCATGGGCTTGCCGACGATGTTGGAGCGCCCGACCACCACGGCATCGAGCCCCGACAGATCCCGCCGCACCGACTGCGCCAGCAGCAGGCACCCGAGCGGCGTGCAGGAGACCAGGCCCGGCACGCCGGTCATCAGCCGGCCAGCATTGATCGGATGGAAGCCATCCACGTCCTTGGCCGGATCGATGGCTTCGATCACCTTCTGGGCGTCGATTTGCCGGGGCAGCGGCAACTGCACCAGAATGCCGTCCACGGCCGGATCGGCATTGAGCCGGGCGACGAGGTCGAGAAGCTCCGCCTCGCCGGTGGAAGCCGGCAGCCTGTGCTCGAAGGAGCGCATGCCCACCTCGACGGTCTGGCGCGCCTTGTTCTTCACGTAGAGCTGGCTCGCCGGATCCTCGCCGACGATCACCACGGCGAGCCCGGGGGTGAAGCCCTGGTCGGCCAGATCACTGACGGCCCCGGCGATGCGGCCGCGCAATCCCTCGGCATAGGCTTTTCCGTCGATGATCGTGGCGCTCATGGGATGTCCCATCCTGTCAATGCGGCGAGCGCGGCGGAAAGCTTCTCCCCCTCGCCCGCAATGTGAAACGTCTTCAGCCGCGCGGTGGCGCCCGCTTCCAGGCTCACCGCCGAGGCGGGAACCCTGAGCGCCTTGGCGAGGAGGCGCCGGACACCCTCATTCGCGGCCCCGTCCTCAGGCACCGCCCTGACCCGGACCTTCAGCACCGTCCGGCCGTCCGCCAAGCTCTCGAGCCCGTCGAGCACATCCCGCCCGCCCCGGGGCGTCACGCGGACCCGGACCTCCAGGCCGCCAGGGCGGAGGCTCCAGGCCAAGGCCTTCCCCCCCTTAGAAGGCGATCGGCATCAGGTAGTCGACGATCAGGTTCTGGATGAAGATGATCAGCAGGATCAGGATGATGGGCGAGATGTCGACCCCGCCCAGATTGGGCAGGATGCTCCGGATCGGGCGCAGGACCGGCTCGGTCACCGCATCCAGGAAGTTCCAGATCGAGCGGACGAAATCGTTGCGGGTATTGACCACGTTGAAGGCGACCAGCCAGCTCAGGATCGCCGAGGCGACGATGAGATAGGTATAGAGCTGCAGGGCCAGCAGAATGACGTTGAGAAGGGCGCGCATGGGAAACCTGTCGGGGATCGGCGATGCTCATGTAGCGACTGAAGCGGGGCTGAACAACCCATAAACCCCGGCTGGCCGGATCCTCCCGTCCGGAGATGGTCTCGAACGTCTCACCCGGCCGATTGACAGACCAAAGCCGGCAGGCCTAAAACCACCGCTACTTGGCTCGATTCAATCGACCGGGGCTGTAGCTCAGATGGGAGAGCGCTGCAATCGCACTGCAGAGGTCAGGGGTTCGAATCCCCTCAGCTCCACCAAGTGCTAAGATGCTGAATTGCCTTGTCTTTCAGCTCTAGGACTAGGACGCCCCTACCAGCCAAATAAGCCAATCCGTCACAGCGTTGTCACAGCTAGACGGAAAACGATAATGGCGACCATCCGCAAGCGCGGCTCTTCCTGGCAAGCTCAAGTCCGGCGAGAAGGCTACCCTCCCCTATCAAAGACGTTTCCTTCCAAGTCTGACGCCGCAGCGTGGGCAAGGGACCAGGAACGAGCTATCGACCGCGCTGAACTCCCGACCACTGCGCGTGCCTTGAAGGGCATGACCGTGGGCGACCTTCTGCGCCGATACAGCGAAACAATAACCCCAGCCAAGCGCGGGGCAGAACCTGAGCAATATAGGATCAAGACCATCCTGGCTCATGCCGTCGCTCAGGTATCTCTCAATAAGCTGTCTCCTGCGGCGGTTGCTCAATACCGCGATGACCGACTCAAGCTCGTCAAACCAGGAACCGTGAGGCGTGAGCTTGCTATCGTTCAACACTGCTTCGAGGTTGCTAAGAAAGAATGGAGTCTGCCCATCCTCAATAATCCTGTTCAGCAGATCACAATGCCCGAGGCTCAGAGGTCACGCGAAAGGCGACTGGAAGAAGGAGAGGGCAACACTCTAGCATCAGCCGCCTCAGCCTCGGTTTGGTACCTTCGTCCCTTGATTGCCCTTGCCATTGAAACAGGGATGAGGCGCGGCGAACTCCTGTCTATCTGGTGGAAGGACGTTGATATGACTGCTCCGACCATCCGCATCCTAAAGACCAAGAACGGCCATCCTCGCACAATCCCGCTCACTCCTAAGGCGGTCGAGATACTGGCCTCTTTGGAGAGGAAAGTCGAGCGGGTATTCCCTGTGACGCCTAATGCTGTGCGTCTTGCATGGGAGAGGCTGAGGAAGAGAGCTGGTCTTGAGGATTTACGGCTGCATGACCTGAGGCATGAGGCTGTGTCTCGCTTCTTTGAATATGGTCTGAGTGTGCCTGAGGTTGCTCTTATCAGTGGGCATCGTGATCCACGGATGCTGAGCCGCTACACTCATCTCGGACCGGAGAAGGTGGCTGTATAGGATCAGCCAACGCAACAATTGTGGACCTCACTAGTTTGAGACCCGAAGGTTACGTTCTTCCTCCCTAGACCTTCTAACTAGCCCCATCAGTTGAGCAATCCTGGCGGGGCTTTTCTTTGTGAGTGATAGTTTCGTCCGACACCTTCGCCTCTATGAAAGGCACGGTCAGAAGCAGCCCACCCGCCTCATCAACAATCTCAACCACATAGCGACCCTGCTGCTCAGCAGTGAGTTCATCCCAATATGGGACGACCTCCATAAAGACATCTGCTACCCTCCTAGCGACGCGCTGAGCAGCATCAACATCGGAAAGGTCTAAAGTTTCAGGATACCTGACTCGGCTGTGCTGGTTATAAAGGAACAGATTGTAACATGGCATGGCGCAGGAATATTAGCCAAGAAAGCCGCAGCAACAATCTACTCATAGGTGTTATTTCCAACGCCTCCCTACAAGTCAGTTCATGTGACCGGAAGGCAAATGTCCGGCCATCATTCGCTCCTTCTCGTACGCCAAGGCTACACTCATAGCTGACCAGCGCCCTTCGGCTTCACGAACCTTGGTGACGCCTTGCTCATAGACGGCCAGCGCAGCCTCTTCCTTATCGAACAGGCTGTTGAGTGGCCCAAAGGACTGCTGCTGGTAGGCAAGGTCCAAAGCCTGATCCAGAGTCTCACGGATCGTGGCGAGGGCATGGGCGGCTTCACGACGATTGAGCCGCGCCTCCTCAAGATCACGATAAGCCTGATGAAGAGCCTTTAAGCAGACATTATAGGTCACATCCCCATGTTACCTCTCCCCGCATTGGTTGAGATAACCGTACAGGCTCTCGGAGCAGCGGCCTTCACATGGATCAATAAATAAGCTCAGGTTTGCTGCTCTTTTGGGGGAGGCGGTGTTGCTCAGCGACGAGACTGCGGGGAGCAAACCGCCGAGGCAAGCTGGCTTCCGTGCACAATACGCTCTCCTTGACCAGCGCAGCCTTTGCTTTCGTACTGACGCTCATCGTCGCCTGTTGAAGTTAGGCAGTGGCTCACATCAAAAGAGACCGACTAGCACCTTCCGCTGAGCTAGGAGTTCGACCCGTTCAGCAGGAGCGACGCCTAATGACTGCTCCTGGTATTCAGACACACCGGAGACTTGGGCTTCTGGCTGAAGCGGTGTCCAGGACCACCAGTGTAGGATGAGCTTATAGATGGCTGGGATTGCCCCTAGCCCCTTACGCTGGATGATGCGGCTACGCAGAACCGTACCGATGAAGAGGAGCAGGGTTTTCATACCTGATAAGTAAGTAGCAAACTCGGCCATAACAAGCCTAGGGAGCCATGCACTGACTTCTGACGCTAGGGCAACAGTTGCGATTTGACGTGACTTTAGAGATGCGGTTCAGGGTAATGCGGCTCATATCCTAACGGAAGAACACAGTGACAATCCAATTTCCGCGACTGCATAGTCCTGAACTGAAACCGTACATTGAGCCATTTGGACGGATGATGCTGGCGTATGGCCGTGCCGCAGTCGCTGTTGTTACCCTGGCTCAGCTTGAACATGAGAATGAAGCAGCCGCTGTAGACTTCGTAGACAGGTCAGGGACTAAGGACTTGCCAAAGCAGATGAGGCGGCTCTTTCGGGGAAGACTCGAAGAGGACCGGTTCCTCCAAATGGATGCGGCGGTCACGCGCTTCAAAGAGATAAGTGAGAAGCGTCATCACTTAATCCATGGCGAGTGGTGGTTTGATGTCTTCGATGGTGGTCATCTCGTCGTGAGAAAGGTACGGAGGGGTAAGATTGAACATCTCCTGGATGTAACTCCGTCAGTTCTCGAAGATTGGACTCAATCACTAGAGGACATTGCCGATGAGTTGGATGAGGTTTGGTACAGCGTTGACGCAGTGAGGAGCAAGCCAACTGATGAGGAGTTGATTCAGTTACAAAACTGGCTTGACCAAGAGGATGCTGATAACGACTCGCTCTGAGGCCCACCTAGCAGAAGCGTCTTCCTAAGGCTTGCGCTGAGCTTACGGTATTTCTCCTCTCATTAAGCAGAGCGCCGTTCTGCTGCTGATCAATCGGAAGGGTGCGCGTGGGACCCAGCACGAGGCTTTCTGTCGCCCATTAAGACAACGTCGCTCTTGCTCATTCCTGAGCTGGACAGAGGATCCAGTCGCACCGCCTGAGGATTGTTCCACCCATTAAGCAAAGCGATTTCAGAGCCGCTTCACGGCCGGAAGATTAGCCTGGCGCTCAGCCCAAAGAATTGTGTCGTCCATAAAGCAAAGCGTTTTCAGCTCCTAACTCATGAGCGGGATATTAGCGGTTAGCTCAGCTCAGAGAGTTGTACCTACCATTAAGCAACGCGCATCTCCATTTGCATCAACAGGCGGAACGTCAGCCTTCAACTCAGCTCAGAGAATTGTGTCTTCCATTAAGCAAAGTGCCTTGCACACTAGCATGACTGCTCCTGACAATCAGTGGAACGCTCAGAGAGCCAATACCGCCACCATAAAGAGAACTCCGATGACAGGCGGGACATTAGCTTTAGGGACAGCTCAGAGAATTGTAACTTCCATTAAGCAAGGCGCTTCACGTACTCGCAACGACTACCACCGCGCTGGGACGCAGGAGACAGCTCAGAGACGCCATTCTCCCTCCCATAAAGTAAAACGTCTCTGCGTTACGGTGCGCTCAATGTTTGAAAGGTCGCAACCCGCCTGACGGACAGTCCAGATTTTGCAATACAAAACTTGGACTAAACTGGAACAGATTATTAGTTTTCAATACTTTAGGGGACGCACCCTTAAAGAGAGAAGCAGAGAGATGTATGGGGTAGACCCATTCCTTAGCTTCAACCTCAACACCATCATCAACAAGCAGACTGATCACTAGTGTGTGGTCGGTTTCCAGTAGAGCTGTGTCTTGAGACAACAGCCTACTCTCATTCCTTAGGAACATTCATGACTATCACAATCATCGACTCCATCATGGGGTCAGGGAAGACAACCTATATGATCTACCTGATCAACAAGACCCATGAGGAGTCTTTAGGTCAGTCCTTTCTCAATCCTGATTATCAGGCTCCTCGTTTCCTCTATGTCGCTCCACTGCTGTCTGAGGTTGATAGGATCAGTAAGGCTTGCCATAACCTCAACTTTCGTGACCCTCAGCCTGTAGAGGGTCGTAAGCTCCACCACCTCTCAACACTGATCGAGGAAGGGGCTAACATCTGTACGACCCATGCTCTCTTTCGGCTCCTCACTAGAGACATTTACGAGAAGCTCAGTCAGCAGAACTACACACTGATCATTGATGAGGTTCTGGACTGTGTGACTATGTTTGACGGTCTGTCAGCGTCAGACAGGAAGCTCCTGCTTCAAGATCATCTCGTCTATGCAGACCCAGACACGAAGCGTCTCAAGTGGAACCATAGGGACTACCCTCGCTACTCAGGCAAGTTCAACTCAATCCGTGACCTATGTGATAACGGCAATCTCGTCCTCTATCGTGACACAGCACTGATCTGGGAGTTTCCGACCCACTTCCTCAAGTGCTTCAATCAGGTTTATGTCCTGACCTATATGTTCCACGGCTCTCCAATGTCTGCCTACCTCAGAGCTGAGGGTCTGGACTTTGAGATGATGACATTGAGAGATGGTCAGCTCGTCTCATGGCGGGATCACGCGGATGAGACTGAGAAGAAGGCAGAGCTGAGAAGGCTGATCACTGTCTATGAAGGTCCGGCCAATGACAGAGGTAAGCCTAAGGGTCGTGAACACCCTATGTCCTCTGGCTGGTATGAGAAGCGCACACCGGAGGAGTTAGCGAAGCTCAAGGCTTCCACTGAGCATTGGTTTAGGATGACTGCTCAGACCCCTGCTAACGACAATGCGTGGACCGCCTACAGCAAAGTCAGAAAGCCTCTTAAGGGCGCTCGATACGCTAAGGGCTGGATACCGAATAACGCTAAGGCAACGAATGACTACAGGCACAAGAAGTCACTCGCCTACCTCTGCAATCTGTTCCACAACCCCATGATCAAGGGCTACTTTGAGGACAGAGGGATCGCTGTCTATGAGGAGCTTCATGCCCTGTCTGAGATGATCCAATGGATATGGCGGAGTCAGATCAGAGATGACCTGCCAATCAAGGTGTTTATCCCATCAGAACGTATGAGAAGCCTGTTTATCAAATGGCTTAACACCGCAAGCGTTCAAGAGCTGATTGAATTGGATCAGAAGCTAGCTGCTTAACAACTACCCTCTCGGACTCTGCAACATTCGGCTGAGAGAGTTATCCGCCTTATGGTTTTGGTCCGATATTCTCAGGTCGCTGGCCGCACCTACCGACCAACAAAGGCCGAAGCCAGGATCGTAGTTGCATACGCTGACATGATGAAGAACGGGCCAAGCACTGAGGCCGATACGAGCAGGACCAGTGAGTTTTTGAGAGTACGCATCGTGAGCCTTTCCACTGTCTAGCCCAAAGCGTAAGACACGCAACGCTAACCATAGGTTAACCTTGGCTTTAAAATCTGATGGCTTGACGGAAAGACAGGAAGCTCACTGTGAACGCCGTCGCTTACCAGACGATCTTAACGCCTTCCGATGCTTATAGTCGCCTTCACTAAATGATCGAAAATCACATGACCAAAGAGACTACTGAACACGCCATTGTCTTCACTGATGGCGCTTGCCTTGGAAATCCTGGACCAGGAGGCTATGCAGCCGTTGTCACTATTGCAGGGGACGAGCAGATTATTGTGGGCCGAGACACGGCAACGACAAATAACAAGATGGAAATGCTTGCTGCTATCAAAGCGCTTGAAGCTGTTCCTCACTCCATTCCGATTATCATTCACAGCGATAGCCAGTACGTCATCAAAGGCGCGACCCAGTGGCTTAAGGGCTGGAAAGCAAAGGGTTGGCGTAAGGCTGATGGTAAGCCTGTGCTGAACCAGGAACTCTGGCTAGAGATAGACAGGCTGATCCAAGGCCGGAAGATCGCTTGGCAATGGGTCAAGGGTCATGCAGGGCATGAGCAGAACGAGCGCGTTGATCGACTTGCTAATGCTGAGTCTCAGAAGGCGGCTGAGGCGATTGGGATTGCTGGAAGACTACGCTAAGGGCTAATCTACCGCTGAGCTATGCCCCTCTCGGAAGCTAATCACGGCAACTGAGAGGGTTTCCTGATCTATGGGTTTGTTAGGGTATTTTCTGAACTGCGTTGCTGCTGACCCACTAGCCCCAAACAAAACCCAATCCATTGTCGGTGATTGCGGAAATAGTTGAATGGCTGCTAGAGCATGATGATAGAGTTGGTTGAGGGATCAATCAGAACCCAACAGCAAATCACCATTGATCCCTTTAAGATTAATCGTTACCTCATGCTCTGTCGTGTTCTCCCGTGCAGTCTCGACATCCGCACTCGCAACATAGATCTCAACACCACCAGCCGTTGAACGTTTATCAACGACCGCTATCCGGGTTTTGATTGTGGCAGCATCTAAAGTAAACATAGGATCTTCAGCGCCTAAACTGGCTTCACGCAGTTCATTCTTCAAAGACCCAATCAATTCCTTCAATCTCATGCTCATTTTAACCTACCTGTGATAGCTGTTTGTCGCTCGTGATAATGTTCTTACCTTCCGTTGCCTCCACCATAATCAACATCCCTGGAGGTGTTGGAGTGGATGGTGAATGTTCATCAATGGCCGTTGGCCGCGACGGCGACGGCGCACGTTCAGGTTCCCAACGTTTGGTCTGCAGCTTATTTGTGAGCGTTCGAATGTTGCCTCCGCCTCTAAGTTCACGGACTACATGCAGGCTCTCAGGATAAGTAATTTTAGAACCCGTAGCTAAAATTGGCCGTAGCTTGCTCCTTTCCCTGACCACTCCAACCTTCGAGTTTCTCGTGAATGGTTGGCTCAATCCTTAACGAACCATCTGAAATAACCATATTGCAGCTAAGCATGTTCTTGAACAAAGCCCTTTTGGTTTTGTATTTATACCTGTTGATCAAATCACCGACCCAAAGAGCATAGTCTCTTTCCACCCGTAAAAGGTCAAAAAAATCAGGAATTTCTTCTAGTGACAAAAATCTACTTCTACTCAAGCACTCATTGATAGTAGAGCCTAGGATTTCATTATCTACATCTATTGAGAGCAAACGATAAACTTCGTTGGCCTCTATTGCAGAGCTACGGTAGCCTGATTGAATGACAATGCATATAAAATCATCATTTTTATATGCGCTTGACCACTTTCTTTGAGTGATGATTTTCATTTTATCACAGTCACGATTACTTTAATATTTTGGCTGGTTCCCGCGGCATAAGCAATAGCTCTAAGCTTGATGTCGTCCTTGGCGTCGAAGCTCACATGGCCGTTCGAGAGCACGCTCGCCGCCACGATTGTGGCGTTGCGGCCCGCATGAATCGTGATCCCCTCGCCGCCTCTCGATCCCGCTCACAGACAACGGCTGAGAGCGAGCCTCAAGGCTACCCCTATCTCCTCCAGAGGCGCATCAGTAGGAACAAATACGTCCTCGGACTTTTCGAGTCCCTCCCAGCCTTCAAGCTTGTCGTGACGCATGGGACAGATTCTGATCTGTCCTTCAACGAGATAAATCCCACAGTTTTTCATGTTCTTGAACATGGCGCGCTTGGATTTATAGGAATATCGCTCCATGATCTTTGCCACCCATGCATCATATAGCTCTGCGACTCGCTCGCGACGGCTCTGGGCTTCCGCAAGCGGTAGGAATCTGCTCTGAGATAGGCTCTTTAGGATCGCTGCTCCGAGAGCCAGATCGGAGGCATTCGGCTCCATTAAGAACTCCTCCGCCTCATGGTCCACCATAGATGACCTGTACCCAGAATTGGCTTGTATGGAGATAAACTCTCTGTTGATTAGAGCATTGGCACTCTTTGTCCAAACTGGCACATCCATCTTACTTCACCACTGTTACCTTCACGACCAGACTACTGCTTCTGGTTTGCGCGTAGGAGATTGCTTTCGCGATATATTCCCATTGCGCCGCAGTTGTTCCCTGGGGAACAGCAACCTGGAGCTCGCGCAGTTGGATCTTGTCAGGATTTACCGACACGCGGTCTAAATTGTTTGTCTTATTGTACGCAAGCACGTCATCGATATTCGCCTTCAGCGAGTAATAGACCTGCTTCGGGTCCGCGAGCTTCGCAGCCGTCATTGTATCCAATGTCTTCGCACTCGTGGCAACACCGCTTGCTTCATCAAAGAAGTCGAAGGTCTTGAAGTTGGCAGGGAGCCTGGACTCTTTTGGCAGTTGTCCTGCCAAATAATCCTCCCAGGGGATGCCCTGATCCAGAATGCCCCCGCCCCATTTGATATTGGCATCAAGAATTTTTGTTCCTTTGAGCGAGATTTTGCCCAAGCCGAGATCAACAGCTTCAGCAATCTTCGGAACTGCGGATTTGAGAGCTTTAAGTGTTCCTTTGCCAAGAGCCCCGCTTGCGCCGCCGGATGCAATGATTGACCCGACTTCATATGCCAGTTCGCCTTCGATGCGCCCCATGGCGACATAATCGCCTCGCTCTGCAGCTTGCGCGTACAGGATGGCCTTATCCTGGACACCATTGATCATCTCCACAGCCGCGCCTTTAAGAGTGCCGGCAGGGTCTTTGAGCATGGTCACAACTTGGTCGCGCATCGCGCCGAAGAACTGCTCCGCCTCCTTGCGGCGTGGATCCTCCGCGCCATAGGTCAAGGCAACGGCATAGCCGCCGAGATCGCCCATCGCCCGCAGGTCGCTTCCGGCTGCGGCAAGCGTTCCTGCTGCAAATCCGATGGAGGCGGCCCCATGTCCGATTGTGCCCCGCTCCAAGATGCCTAAGGCCACCTTTCCTGCCGCATACCAGCAGCTGTCCTGCTCGCTCTTCGTCAGGTAAACGGTCTCGCCGTTGCTCAACTGCACCGGACAGCCGCCGCTGGCATAGGCAGGCGCGAAGAGAAGATCGTGCAGGTTGAAGCTCTGTTGGCCGCAATTCGACAGGCTCTTCGCCAAAGTCTTGTAGTCGAGTTCGCCGCTATTGAGCGCAGCACCGACACGCGAAGCATTTGGGCCGGCGAGTTGGCTCAGGATCCCACCGAGTGCCTTGTCCACCGTCTTGCCGAGCGTGCCGCCCGACGCAAGAAACTGATCGATGCCATTTTTGACATTGGCGGGAAGGTTCTCAAAGTTCCGGATATTCTGTTGAATGCCCTCGAAGCCGGACGCGATCTCCTGGACTGCACTGATCGAGGCATAGACCTCGACCCCTTCGCGCTCGTTCTTGGTGATCACCTGCGCTTCGTCGACATCGCGGTTGATACCCTTGACGTCCTGCTCTTGCTTGTCCGTGTCGCGGACGATGATCGTGCCTGCGCCGACCGTGGCCTGCGTCACCTGCTCGATGTCATGGCTGGCATAGGAGCCCTGCACGCTCACCCCGGGGAGCTTGCCGGGAGCGCCAGGGGTCGTCACGCCCACCTGCGCGCTGATCGATGTGCTCGTGTCGTGGTCGAGGATGTCGCTGAACCCGAGCGTGCCGGTGTCGAGCGTCAGCTGGCCCGTGTCAGCGTTCAGCACCGCGCCATTCAGCTGCGTGTGCTTCTCCACATAGACGTCGAGCTTGTTCGTGGCGAACAGGCCCGTCTGCTCGCTCACCCAGGCCTTGTCCGACGTGCTCCTGCTCCCGCCCGCCGATACCGAGACCCAGGACGGGCCGATGATCCCAATCGTCGCCGAGCCCGAGCCGTTGACCGCCGACGCGCTGCCATGCGCCGTGTCCTGGCGCGAGGCCATCGTCAGATTGCCGCCGATGTCGGCGTCGATGTTCGCGGACTTCACCACCGCGCCGGCAAAGGTGGCATCGCCGCCGGTCTTGAGCGTCGCCTTGCCGCCCGCGCTCAGATGCGCGTTGAGCTGCGTCTCCTGCCAGCTCGACGCCTTGTCCTTGGAGAACCCGCCCTCCACCGTCAGCCCGAGCGTGACCCCCGACGCCCCAAGGCTGCCCGAGAGCCCCACCCCGGCATTCCAGCTCTCGGCCTTGCTCGACGTCTCGGCATAGCTCTGCGCGCTCTCCACCGTCAGCTTGCCCGTCACGTCGATCAAAAGATCCTTGTCGACTGTGATCTGCGTGCCGACGAGATGCGCATCCCCGCCGGCAGCCAGGCCGAACGTGCCGCCCTTGATCGTGGTCGGCACCGCGTTGTAGGCCACCGCCCGGCTCGACGAGGATGAGCCCGAGGCGCCCAGCATCAGGCTCGCGCTCGCCGTCGGATTGGTCAGGCTTTTGAGCGCATCGGTCGCCTGCAGCACGCCCGAGACCTGGCCCAGGATCCTGTAGCCCACCCCGCCATAACCCGACGTGAAGGTGCCCACCGATTGCTGCAGCTGCTGCGCCGCTCCCGTCACGTTCTGACTCACCTTCAGCGTAATGCCGGCAAACATCTCCTTCGACGATTGATACGAGCTCTCCCGGTTCAACCCGGCCAGCAGCTTGATGTCGTCCTTGGCGTCCAGGCTCACATGGCCCTGCGAGAGCACGCTCGCCGCCGTCATGACGATGTCGTCGCCCGCCGTCACCGACACGCCCTTGTCGCCCTTGATGAGCGAGCGCGCCACCGTCACCTTGTCGTCGGCCGAGGACTGGCTCGAGGCATGATAGCCCGCGCCAACGCTGAAGCCGCCGTTCCCGCCCGACCATGTCAGGCCGATGCCCTTCTCCTTCTTCGAAGACGTCGAGCCGGCGGCATCGAACCCCGTGCCGACGATCACGTCGCGCTTGGCATCGAGCGTCACGTAATCCTTGGCCGCCACCACCGAGCCGATGATCTTGATGTCCCGGGTCGCCTTGACCGTCACGTCGCCGTCCGCGCTCAGCGAGGAGGCGACGTTGCGCGCCTCGTAGCTGGTGTTTGCCGTCTTCGTCGAGCGGTAAATGTCGACGCCGCTGCCTGTGAAGAACAGTCCGACGCCGCTCTTCTTCTGCGAGAAGGCGGTCTCCTTCACGTCCTGCTCGGAGAGCACGTGAACGGAGGCCTTGGAGCCCGCGATCGCATGTCCGTTCGCGTCATAGCCGGCCAGAACCGCAAGGTCGTTCTTGGCCATGAGGTGGCTCGCCGCCACCTCGATGTTCCCTGTCTCCGAGCGCACGGTGAGGTTCTTGCCCGCCGACACCACCGAACTCAGGTTCGTGAGGCTATGCTCCGACGCGCTGAAGCTCGACTTGGAGAGAAGGCCGTTCTTCTTGCCGCCCGCCTGCATGTCATGTTCGTCGAACACGGACGCGATGGAGACACCCTCCTTGCCGACGAGCAGCGCATCGCCCTTGGCAGTGACGGTCGAGCCGAGAATGTCGAGCTTCTTCTCGGCCTTCATGACCAGATCGCCGCCGGACGAGACAAGGCCACCCACATGGGTCACGTCGGTGGTCAAGCTCCAGTTCTTGGTCTTGCCCGAGAAAACGCTGTTGGTGATCGTCTGCGCCTCTATGCGGATGCTGCCGCCTGCGGTCAAGGAAAGCCCCTGGCTCGCGATGATGGAGCCGCCGCGGTTGATCAGGTCGCCCTTGGTGGCGATCATCATCGTCTTGGCGCTGAGCATGCCGCCGGCCTGGGTCTCGAACAGGGCCGTCAGCTCGCCGCTTCGGGCGACCCGTTTTTCGTTCAGGAATTCGTTGGCGTCGATGCTCAGAGAGTTGACCGCCAGGATCGTGCCTGTGTTGGTGACCTTGTCGGCCTGGATCGAGATGTCGTTGGCGAACATGGCGCCACCCGTGACGGCGGCGTACTTGGCGAGGTCCTTTTCCGGCAGGATGACCTGGGGCACCAGTACCTTCTTGCCGTTGACGACCTGATATTCGTACCAGAGGATCGGCTTGGTGATCTTGGCGCGCTGCGCTTTCGTCAGCGTGTCGCCGATCTTAATGTCCTGGTTCTCCCGCAGGAAATCGACCGTCGCCTCATACAGCGCCTCCTGCTGCTCCTTGGGATTGCGATACTTCGGATCGAGGATGGCGCGGCCGGTCTGCTCGAGCAGCGCCTGCTGGATCAGCCGCCGTTCAGTGGCGGGATCCGCAAAGAAGGCGAGATCTTTTGCGCTCGCGTTAACCTGCGCGAAGATCCAGCTCGGATTGCGCTCGTTCTGCCCAGACGCGATCGGCGTCGCATAAAGGAAGGACACGCGGCCATTGACCTTCACGTCCTTGTCGGCGGGTCGTTTGATCGGCTTTCCATTCGCATCGACCGATGCTTCGAGTGTGTCCCCTGATTTTCCACTGACATGACCGCTGCTAGCGCTCGGATCCTCGACATAGGCCGGGCCGCTGCCAGGCACGAGGCCCGCGCCCAGCAGCTGAAGAGCATCCGCGAGATCGATGACGGGATCGGGAATATGGGACGGCGCCGTACCGATGTTAGGGTTCGTGATGCCGACCGTGACCGTATGGCTCTTGATGATGATCTGATCGGCCTGGACAGTGCCGTGCTGCGCGTAGATGTTAGAATTATGAGCGTAAGTGCCGCCTGCATAGAAGAGCGCCGGAGTCTTGTCGTAGGAGTGATCGATCCCGTCAAAGATCTGACCGACGTTGGTATCGCCACCCGTCTTGATGATGGTCTCATGGCGTATCAATGTGCGAGCCAGATGCTCGATCTTATTGGCAGTTATAGTTAGGTTTAAACCCGCAGCGACAGTCGAGGCCTCGTTCAGAACCGTACCGGCATTGATATTGATCGATCCATCCGCCTGAATGGTCGACGGCCCCGATGTTTCAAGCTGCTTGGTGAAGAAGCTGGTGTACTTCCAGTCATAAGGGTATCCGGTGGCCGCCGAACCATCGGCAACCGTTTTTATGGCCGTGCGGACATTGCGAAGGTCGTCGCCCACATTGATGGTAAGGTTGCCGCCCGATTGGATGACCGACGCGAAATTGTTCAGATCATTGTGGGCTTGTAGGACCATATTGCCACCGGAATAAATCACGTCTCCGCCGGGCGCCGAGGGGTTATTAGCGCCGTTGGTGATCGATCCACCGGTCGACACGAGGGTGAGGGTTCCGCCCGCGGCGACGACAGCATGATTGAAAATGTTGCCGGCAACCGTGAAGCTCGGGTCTCCCTTGACCTTGAAATCCTGGTCGAAGGTCCATCCCCCCTGCGTCAGGGTGAAATTGAGATTCTCGCCGAAGTTGAACCATCCTTCGGCAATCGTATCCTTCTTGAAGAAACCGGCACTGACCGTCTGAGCATTGACGACGGCCTTCTCCGTTCCTTGCAGCAGGGAGTTCGTCCCGATGGTCAGGGCTCCGGATACATCGACGCTGAGCAGCTTGCTTGAGATCGAGGCATAGTTCGTTCGACTGACGCCTTGGTTCTTCAGGCTGCTGGCCCTGATGAGGATCTTATCCTCGCCGCTGATGACGCCGGCATTGACCATGTCGCCCGTCGAGGTGAGCGAGACTTCCTTGCCTTGGATCGTTCCATCCTGCCGATTGGTGATCGGACCTGCGGTGACCTCAAGTTTCTCGGCCGCCTGAATCACGTTGCTGTTGTCGACTGCGCCGACCACCGTGACCTTTATGCTCTTCAGGGCCTGGAGATTACCCGTGTTCGTCAGCTTTCCTTTGATATCCAGGACACCATTGTACTCACTCTTGACGGTCCCGGCATTCGTGAGATCCCCCATCGCCGTCAAGGTGATCCCGCCCGCGCCGATAACCCCGCCGGCGACGTTCGTGATTTCGTGGGCGGTCAAGGTCAGGAGCCCACGCGCGTCGATCCTACCTGCATTCGCAAACGCGCCCGGAAGGTTGACCGTGAGATCGAACGCGTTCAGCGACGAGGAGGTGGTTCCGTAATAACTGGATGCCTTAAGGATCAGCGTGGCACCGGCGATCTTGCTCTGGTTGATAATCGAGTCTGCGACATCGACCGAGAGAGTTTGATTGGTCGCCAGCGTTCCGGAATTGGTCAGTCCTCCTCCGCCGGTGATCGTGAGAGAAGTGTCTGCTTCGACAGAACCTTGGTTGGTGATGTCTCCGCTCGCCTCCAATTTCACAATCGCGCCAGCCATGCGGCCGGCGCTGTCCCCGACGACGGGACCATTGGAGATGTCGCGTGACTTGATGAAGAGATCCGCTCCGCCGTTCACGAGGCCATTGTTCGTAAAGTCGCCGGTCAGATGCAGGGCCACAGTGCCGCCACCGAGCTTTGCCGACTGCGACGCGCTCGAGAAGGACGACGCCGTCACATCGAGCGCACCAGCCGCAGCCATGACACCTGTCGACACGATGTCCCCGGACGCGGCGTTCAGCGTGAGTTTACCGCTCTCCGCCATGATGCTGCCTGCATTGGCAATAGATCCTTCGGCAGTCAGAACGAGGTCCTTCACCGCCGCGATCGTGCCCTCATTCGACAGAGGGCCCACAGCCTTGATCGTCGCTCCCCCTCCGCCGATCGAGGAAGCAATACCTCGGTTCATCAGTGAGGCCGACTCGACCGTAAGGCCAACCGAGCCGTAGATCGTCCCGGAATTGTCGAGAGCATCGGAGGTGATTTTGAGTTCCTTTGAGGAGAGCTCGGCACCTGCAGTGGCCGTGTAGGAGCCTGCCGTCAGTTCCAGGCTGGAGCCGGAACCAATCTTGCCACTGTTGACTGCATGACCCGAGGCGGAGACGAGGGCATCGACATTGGCAATCAGGGAGCCGCTGTTGACGAGAGTTCCCGTATGGAACGAGATTTTCTGAGCGGATTCGATGGCACCGCTATTTGTCAAACTGCCGAGAGCCTTCTCTGCGCTACCTAATTTGATTGTCTGGGCGAGGATCTGTCCCGCGCGTGTGTCTATAATCGTTGGCCCATTCGAGACCGAAGCCGCCTGAATGTCGATCAGGTCGGAGCCGGAGATGAATCCAAGATTGTCCAGATTTCCGGACAGGCGGAGTGTGACCGTCTTACCGCCGAGTTGAGCCTGCGCTGTGGAGCGATAAGCGCCTGCCGTCAGCATCAACTCCCCGTCCGTTGCAAGAGTGCCGCCGTTGATCACTGTTCCAGCCGCGGAGGCGGTCAGGCCATCGGTGCCACTGACGATCCCCTGGTTGTCGGTATTACCGACCTTGGCGGTGAGCTTGACGGATTTCGCGGTCAGAACACCTGCCGTTCCATCCACATTCGAGGGGCCGAGAAGAATGGAACCGGCAGCGACATCGACACTGGTCTGACCGCTGATCAATCCGAGACTGGAAAAGGCACCGCTTACATCCACCGTGATGGTCGTGCCGCCCAGGCGGGCGGCAGTCGTACCGGACTCGAACGCTGTAGCCGTGATCGCCATCGCCCCTTTCGCGATGAGGTCAGATCCGGAGATTATCTTTCCGCCTGCAGTCAGCGTCAGATCTCCATCGCTGGACAAGAGCGCCCCGGTGGATGTCACATGACCGCCAGCTTTGACGATGAGCCCCGACACGCCTCCGACCGTACCGTCATTCGTCACGCTGCCCTTGATGTCGAGGTCTGCATCGGCGGCCGTGATTGCGCTTCCCACGCCAAGGTTGGACAGAGAGCCAGCCTTCAGGGCAAGGTGGTCCGAGGCCGTCGCCTTTCCTTTGTTCTCGAACAGGTTAGTGACGGTGAGAGCTGCTGTTGCTCCGGATAAAACAGCTGAATCGCTACCAGCACGGTAACTCAAGCTGTGAAGGCTCAAGGCACCGTCTGTCCGAATGCTGTTCCTGTTGGAAATATCGCCGGCTTCCAACGTCAAACGCTCGACACCAAGCACCTGTCCACTGTTCTCAAGCGCACCGGAGAGGATCAAATCAGTCATTTTCGCGGCCAGCTCAGCAGCTGACGAGTTGGTACGATAACTCGTGGCTTTCACATTCAGGGAACCGTCGGTCTGAACGGTTCCATCGTTCAGAATGTCACCCGCAATGATCTTGAGTGCCCGCTCGGATACAATTTGCCCCAGATTCTTGAAACTCCCCGCAACGTTGAGGGACATTTCGGGACCGTAGATGACACCTGTATCGGTGTTGGAGAGCAGGCCGGCCTCGATGACTGTCTTTTGACGGCCATAGATTGTGCCTGCATTGTCGAGATGGTCGCGGAGCGTCAGCAGCACGCTATCTTGCACCAGCTGGCCGGTCTTCGCGTTGATGAAGCTGTTACGGATCGCGAGATCGAGGTTACCGTAATCGAGGATCGTTTCATTTGTGAGCCGATCTTTAGCGTCGATCAGGAGCTGATTCTTGGCCTGAAAGATGGTTCCTTCTCCAAGTTTGAGTTCCTGCCCAGCAACCTTGACACTGTCGTGGGTGGCAATAATCGTCGTGCCTTCCAGGGCGGCGCTCTCAAGGCCGGCAATGGAAACGTCGCTGCCGCTGATCTCAAGATTCTTTCCGCGAATCGCCTTGCCCTCGAAGGCGATTTTACCATTGGATGCGACCACGCCCTCTGCAATCAAGCGATCGCCAGATACGAGACTGACTGCATTGCCCGCCTTGAGCACACCGCGGGCGGCCAGCGACTGAACCGCCTCCATGACGATGGCGTCGCCTGCCGCTAGTTGTCCCTCAACGGACACCGTAATCCGCTTGCCCGCGGCTGTGATGCGGCCGAGGGCTTGATTGTTACCCGCGAGCGTGATCTGTCCATCCGCTTCAATCTGAAGGTCGCCATTGGTTTTTGCGGAAGCAAGGGCCGCGTCGCCAAAGGACTTGATCACAATCGAGGCCGCAGAGGCCGACAGGTCTCCCTTCAGGTCAATCCCAACATCGACATCTCGCGATAAGATCGACAGAGTGCCAGCTGTAATCTTGCCCGTAGCACTCGACTGAATTGCAGAACCTTCAATGATCGGCAGTTTGGAGAGATCGTTCGGAACGATCTGGTCGCCCCTCTGGTCATAGACCATGGCTCCGGCGCGAAGCCGTACACTGTCTTTGGCCTGGATAGGGCCATTGATCTTGAGCTGACGGGCGATGAGGTCCACATCGTCGATAGGCGAGTCCATGCCCAGCAGGCCCTTGCCTGCGACCGAAGCCGTTCCACGGCTGACATCGAATTTAACCGTGCCGCGTTTTTGATCGGGGAGCGGCGTGCCGGTGGAGAGCGTGACGCGGTCGCTGTTGATGAACGAGCACCCGACGCAGCCCACGCCATTGGGATTAGCGATGATGACGTCTGCTTTGCGACCGAACACCTCCGTCGGACCGTTCAGAGTCGATGTGGCGCTGCTGGTTACCTCGTTGAGAATGACACGTGCCGGACGCTGGTTAGCCAAATTCGGGTTCGCGACGACCTTCCCGCCGAGGATCGACGTTCCAGTCAGCTTCGAATTGTTCAGGATGACGCCCCGGGTATCGACGTCATAGCGCTGGAATTTGTTGTGAGAGATGCCGCCGAACGACGGCTTGGCGATGTCGATGACCGGCGTGCCGTTGGCCGAGGCACCGACTTTCGGCTTGAACTGAATGGGCGCTCGAGGATCGGAGATCACTTGGCCCATGGCAGCGGGCGCATAAAGGGACATTACAAGCGATATGATGGCTAAGCCCAGGCCGGCTTTGTGCCCAAGCCCCTGCCGCATGCTCTTGCTGAACGCACGCACCGACGTCTCACGAACAAGTCGGCCAAACACAAGCTTCGACATATCGCTTCCCCCGCCGGCATGGCCGGCATCAGCCCTATTCCTGGTGCAGGATCGGCCTTGGTCGCTCCTGCGTCTTGAACAAGGACGATTTATTCAGCTGCTTTCCAGCTGCGTGCCGCAGCCTGAGCCTTCTCGACATCTTCCGGCGACAGCGCTTCGGAGACGCGCTGCAGCGCGATGCTGGCTTGCGGGTGCTGCCGAGCGGAGGCGAGGTTGTAGTAGAGGTGCGCCTTACCGAGATCTTTCGGTATCGGATTGCCGGCCTCAAGCATGATGCCGATCTCGTATAAGCCAACAGGGTTGCCCTTGAGTGCAGCCTTCTCAAAATAGGCACGGGCCTTCTCAAGATCTTTCGCGCCGTTAGAGCCATCACGATAGGCAAACCCCAGCGCATTCATGGCGCCGATATGACCATGGTCTGCCGCCTTGGCGTAATAGGTCATCGCCTTGGCAATATCCTTGGAACCACCCTGACCCTGCGCCAGCAGACCGGCGCAGTTGAACTCCGCATCCGCATCGCCGAGATCCGCACTCTTGCAAATCATCTCGCGTGCCGTCTTGTAATCCTGGAGCATACCCTCGCCACGAAAGGACATGAGGCCAACACGGTTCATGGCCTTCGCGCTGCCTTTGTCAGCGGCCGCAAGATAAAGAAGACGCGCCTTCTCCGGATCGCCTTCCAAACCGACACCCAGCTCAAGCATGCGTCCAAGATAGAACGCGCCGTCTGCCTGTCCGGCATTGTAGGCTTCATTGAAAGCTTTGAGCGCCGCCTCGTAATTTTTGGCTTCGAGGCTTGCAAGCCCGTCCTTGATCAAGTCGCCCGTTGCGGCAGGTTGCGCCGGCTGCGCAGTCTGAGGCTTGTCGGCGGGCTTTGCTGCCGGCGGCTTAGACTGCGCCAGTGCGGCGGAGCTTATAAGAGCCAGCAAGCTGGCGCCAAGAATCAAACGTATAGACATAGGCGTTTCCTGGATCATAAGAGTTTGACGGATAGGGTGAGATAGGCTTCCGGCGCCCGCCAATTGCTGGTCTTCGGACCGCCGATGCGGTGGACAGGCTCACCGATGCTGGCGTCGAGATTGACCCGGCCATGTCGATAGCGCAGCCCAACGCCAATGCCAGCCCGTTCAAGAACTTCGCGATTTGCGATGTCGTAGCCGGCACCATAATCTGCGAAAACATACGGCTGAAGACCTTGCAGAGTTTCGTATGCGAACACCCAATCGTCCTTCTGCTCTTCGACCAGATTGGCGATTGAAAAAGCTGGGGCGAATTCCGTGCGAACGATTGCACCCCGGTCGGCACGTACTGCACCATTGGTGAAGCCGCGCACGCTGGAAACCGAGCCGAGCACCAGTTGGTCGTCGGAATAAAGGGGATGGTCTGTCCACTGTGCATTGAGATCGATGCGCAACATGCCAATCGTCTCGAAGACTTTCGAGGTGGAGGCTTGCCCATCGATCTTGACAAACCGCGCTCGAGGCGCAGACGGCGCAATATCCGCCGGATCCTCGGTAGCGCTCGTGATCGCGAGTCCCCGATCGAAGCCGATGCCATAACTCAGCTGAAGCGTCTCAAACGTCCGGGTCTCGGTGATACCGATGCGCCCATGAGGAAGAGTTTGCGGCGTCAGTGAGACACCATTCAGGAAGCGTTCATTGTTTCGCCAAGCCAGGGAGTTATCCAGGGTGATCTGCCGCGCCCGGCTGCGGTAGAGAAGATAACCCAAGGCCGCCGTGACCGTCCCGTCCTGGGTGAACATCTCGACCCCTGGTGTCACCTCGCTCAAGGATTCGGAATACCCGGCATCCAACGAGAGCGTAAAGCGCCGGAATGGCACCGAAAATGCGCCACGGATCTCGTTGGAGTCGAGACCACCCGCATAGGACAGACGCCAGGCGTCATTGATTCCGATGAAGTTATCTTTGGCAACATCCAGCTTGAAGCGGCTCGGAATGGTGTTGCCCGACCCGTTGATGTCGGCGCCGTTGAGCTCATAGCCGGCATTTACCCGAAATGAATCCTCGCCGTTGTTCTCGACAACAACGGTTGAGGTGGCTGGCGCACTTCCGGGTTCCAGCTTGACCTGCGCCTTGCTGGAGGCGACCCGATTGATCTGGTCCACGCCCTGCTGAATGGCATCGATCTGAACGACGTCTCCGGAATCCGTGATGAAGCTGTTCCAGAGCTTCGCCTTCGCACTGAGGTCGCCGGGCAGGAGCTGAAAATTATCGAGGGGATCGTCGATCTTGTCGACCAATTGCGATAGGCTCGTGACGAAGCTCCAAGGTCCCTTGGCCTCTTTGATCTTTGTCCAGCCCTTACTGAAACGCTCCCCGACTTCAAGAGCTTCGTCCCCGCGATTTTCGCGGTACAGCACCTTGTCGATCCGCCCCGCGATGACGTTGATGACAAGGATTTTGCTGGCACGCAGATCCTGCTCCGGCAGATAGCCTTGCGTCGCCACATAGCCTTGATCGGCATAGGTCTCGTTGATCGCGGACAGGATCGCTTTGACCTCGTTGTTGCCGATACAGGCCACAGCCAAGGGTTCGAGCTTCTCTCGCAGATCGTTCCCATCGATATCCACGACACCGCGCACCTCGACCTTCCTCACCTCGGAGCAACCTGCGGACCCAGCTTTCGAGATCTTCCGGGTGAGAAATGAAAGGGTGTTGCCTGCGGGATCTGGGCTCGGTGTCGCCGTCACATCGTCCGACCTGGGAGAAGCGCTTGGGGCTGCAATGACGGAATTGGTCAACATGCATGCTCCAGCAGCTGCCAGAATGACGCCAGCCTGAAATCGAGATGTTTGGGGCCACGTGGAATGAGCAGTCTGACGGGACATGGTGTCACTTAATCCAACCAGAGTCGCAACAGGCCGATATGATTCAGCCCGCGCGGGAACTCAGCCTGGGTCGCCTTCCTCTCCTCAATGCCGGTCTGGATCTTAGTTGCGACGTGGCCGTTGATGGTTCCACCATAGGATAGGACAGGGCTGTTGGAGCTGATCGTCACACGACCTACGGGAGCCAGAAAAGATCCGCCGATCGGTGACAGGGAGACAAGGGCTTCAGTGCCGGAGAAGAAGTTGTAGAGGCCAGCCGGACGGTTTACAAAATCCGGAATGAAGGTGGCACGAGCCGCCACCTTTGGTGCAATGACTGAAAGGTTGCCGTAGGCGACGATGTCGCCGCCATTGTCGATCCGCTGACTTGCCTTGATCTCGGCACTGCCAGCAGCATTGATCTTTCCGCCCGATGGTGTGATCGTGCTGGTACCATGGCTTGAGCATCGCCAGTCGCACGTCTTGGTGAATTCCAGAAGGCCGGTATAGACTCCTGTATTGATCAGGGTGCCGGTATCAATGGTCAGGGAGCCGTCAAGCGCGTCGAGCTCACCGAAGTTAAAGACATGGCCGGCTTTGACGTCCAGGGTCTCGCCGGCAATGAAGGCTAGTTGTCCCGGTACTCGCGGGACACCCCAATCGACGACATGCGTCTGGACTCGTTGCTTCCTGCCGAACAGCCGACCGAAGAACCCGGGCGAGCGCTTGTAAGTCACATAGTTCGTCTCTCCGCCTGCCCCGATCGTTGCCATGCGGTTGAATAAGGTGCCGCCAATCCGCAAAACCGTGTTGGCGTTGGAGAGAATCCGTCCTGTGTTGTTGTCGAGATTGCCACCCGCCTCAACATAGAGGTCATCTTTGGACGCAAAAGCGACGGCGAGCCTCTTGGCGTCCTCCGTGATGAGTTTGATGTTGCCCTTGGCCTTGAGAGTGACCCCGCCCAATGCATCCGGATCCTCATCACTGCGCTCAGAACCTGTGACAGCTCCCAGAAGCGTGATGTCGCCGGCATTCGCGAGCAACGTCACGCTTTTGAACACGGAGCTGAGCGTACTTTGACGCTTCGGATCATTGAGCACCTCGATGCCCTGTCCTGCCAGTTTCAAGCTCTTCTCCGCTTTGATCGTTGCTCCCTTCGTCGTGATCTTGCCGTTCGACGAGATCGTGAAATCGCCGATCGTGGCATGTCCCCGACCGGCATAGCTCACACCAGCCCCGCGCGAATTAACGGAGATGTTGACGCGGCTTGCCGAGAGCGAACCGCTCGGCGTGATATCGATCAGAATCGCGTTGGCCGCATCATCGAGATCACGGCGTGTTGCCAGAGGGCGCAGAGTGGACAGAGGAGAGACCGTCGAATCGAGGGTAATTTCGGATCGTCCAGCTACCAGCGCAATGTCAGCACTCGGACTGACGCTGGTATTCTTGACCGGGCCGTCGATTTTCAGCCGCCCGGCAATCAACTGAAGGGTGGTCATCGCGCCGGATAGACCACCGCCCGTGATCGTTATGTCTCCTTTGCCCGTTTCCAGAACCGTGTTGACTCGCCCCGCGCCGGCATCAACGAATCGTATCGGCCCGGCAGACAACGCCACGCCGCCCGTGTTGATGAAGCTGCCGCCATCGACCGTGATGCCGTTCGGATTGGCGATGACGACATGGGCGCGGGACCCGAGTACCTCGACCGGACCGTGCAGGACACTCCGCCGGCTCGACGTGACCTCATTGACGATGGTCGAAGCATCGACGCCGCGATTGTTGAGCCCGAGGCCGGGCTTCGGGGCCGAGAAGTCTTTGTAAGTGTTGTGGCTGATTCCACTTGAATTCGCCGGAGCAATGTTGACCGTGACCCGGCCCGTGTCCGCAGTCGTCGCGCTCGTGCGCGTCGCGCCGTCCGGTACGGCCTGAGCCCAGGCTTGGCTTGCTCCGTAGAGGCCGACGAGCGCAAAAAGAGAGCGGCGCAGCTTCATGAAGTCCGCTCCAGGCGAACCAGAGCGTCGGCCAAGCCTTTGAGCGAAACGGTCACGTCGGCAGACTTGTCCTTCGCCGTCCAGAGCCGGAAGCTGGCCAGCTTGCCGGAACGAAACTCCTTGGGGATAGGACCGGACAGCGGAAAGCCGGCATGGCATCCGGCGGCGTTGCAGGTCTCGACCAGCAGCTTATAGGGATTCCTGCCATCCACTCTCAGCTCGATCCCACGGGCGATGTAGCCGCCGAGCGGGATCGACACGATGGCGACCGGTGCTTGTTGGTCGCTGCGAACGATGGTGACCGCGAAGACAGTCTCATCGCTGCCTTGCACCGTGAGCCGCTGAACGGCACGACAATCGACCTTCCGTGACTGGGAGACAGGTGCAGAGGAGCCCTGGGCAGAGGAGCAGACAACCTCTTAATCGGCGAAGCGCTCTGCCCGAGGCGCTTCCTGTGCCGAGGCCGCGATCTCCATCCATAGTACGAGCGGCACCCATGCCGCTTTCCGCACCTTCATCGGACCCCCAGACAGTGCTAAACGGGTTCAATTTCTTCGGAACCGCACCTAGCGTGTCCGCAATTCAGGATTGCGATATTATAACGTTTATAAGTTGTAAAGGGGAATCTGTCCTCCCCCCGGAAGGGAGGTCCGGAGCGGATCCGACAGCAAAGGCTTCGAACTCACTTTTATGTAACCATACGCTTGCAATGTCCCAATGCTGATATGGCTTTTCCCGATTATGCGCGAGTCGGTCCCTGTTTCCCATTTTAGGGAAATCATCATCAGGCATCGGTCATCTTTGGTGTTTTAGACTCCAAAGATGCTCCAATCCGGCGCGGCAGCACCTCGGAGGGTGACCCGCCCATGCGCAGCTATCCCTGTCTCAAGATCGTGACGCGAACCGAAAGGCGTCTCGGCATCCTGCCGCCGGATGAAACGGCATAGCTTGGCCCCGACGCTCGGTATCCTCATCCGCAGCGTCCCGCCTGGCCTCTCAATCGCCACACCGGACATTGGCATCTCGGCGCAGGGCCATCACGGCAAATGGCACCAGCCGATTGTGAAAGATGGCGGTGAGGGCGAACAGAAACGTGCAGGCCGTGACGGTGGCCGCCAAGTGGGGCAGGAAATGCGCAACGAGAGCGTCGGGAGGATACCCTGGGTGGCCGTGGCTGAAATGCCGGAAAACGGCAAGTCCAATGCCTGCCAGGAAGCCCAGGACGGCCGCCATAGGAACACTCCACGGCTCTGTTGAAGCCAGCCCCCTGGCGATTCTGACCTTCATCGTGATATGCGCCCCAAAAATCCCTGTCTTTGGATACCACTTCCATACCATCCGGGCAAAGCACGTCGTCCAAGTTACGTTAACGGATAGGCCGCCGCATTTATTCCCGGCCTTGGGATCATCCGGTAGCGGTATTGGCAGACGGCTCTCCGGCCTATAGATACCAGAGCAAGACCTTTGCAGGAACGACACCGTCAAGGTCATCACTGCGCAGCCTCTGGCTGCCTTGGCTCCAGAGACGTCCGATGCGCTGCTACTTTCATCTGGTGAACGAGGACGAGACCGTTCCGGATGAAGTCGGCGTTGAGGTCGCAGATCTGGCCAAGGCAGAGGAGATGGCTCGGCGAGCCATCGAGGATATCAGGAATGCGGCACTGGACCTGGGTGCGTCCTGGCAGGGCTGGCGGCTCGACATTGTCGCCCCATCCGGCCAGATCCTCGCGTCCATTCCTCTTGATCCCGTCGTCCACTGACAACGGACGACGGGACAGACGCATCAGGCAGGTCACGGCTTGTCCATAGGAGCCGCTTGCACACCCATCGGACGTCGAGCGACCTAGCCGCGATCCTCGTCCGCTGCCAACTCCTCCAGCTGCTCGGCCGCCTCAAACAGATGAAACTTGGCCTCAAGCAGCGAGACCTGCTCGGCAAAGGCGCGGATCCTCTCGGCCTGCTGACGATACTCGGCCGCCTTGCTAGGGCGGAACGCATCCATAACGCGTGCCTCCGATGACGCTTCTCGCCTACCAACGTCCGTGGGAGGTCGTTCAGTTCCGGCCCGCGCTTCAAATCACGAAGAAATCCTTGTGAGTGAGCTTGAGGTTTTTGCCGAGCTTTGCGAACTCGACGGCGGCCTTGCTGC